>JBOIEG010000860.1:0-5070 GCA_050740915.1 Gammaproteobacteria bacterium
GCAGCGGCTCGAGCGATTGAGCCGCCAGTTCTTCGCACAAGCGATCGAAAGGAAACTCGAGATCCGTATGGCCTTGGGTGGGCGGGCCTGGCGCGGCTATTTCCCGGTCGGCGGCGAACTGACCTCAGGCAGGCCTGATCTTAAGGAAGGCCTGTACTTCGGCGCGGAGCTCGATGAACAGCACCCGCTCGTCAAGGCCGGCACCCCGATGCATGGTCGCAACCTCTTTTCCGCCCATATTCCGCTCTTCCGCGAGACCGTGCTCGAATACATGGCGGCCATGACAGCGCTCGGCCACCGTCTGATGGAAGGTATCTCGCTCAGTCTGGGCCTGGCGCCTTCCTACTTTGCCGACCGTTATACTCAGTATCCGCTGATCCTGTTTCGGATCTTCCACTATCCAGCGATGGCCGGTCCGCTTGAGGACGAGCCGCCCTGGGGGGTCGGGGAGCACACAGACTACGGAGTCCTGACCATCCTCAAACAAGACGACTCGGGCGGGTTGCAGGTCAAGTCCAGATCGGGGTGGATGGCGGCGCCACCCCTGACCGGCGCCTTCCTGTGCAACATCGGGGACATGCTGGACCGGATGACAGGCGGCCGCTACCGCTCAACGCCCCACCGTGTGCCGAGTCCCACCCAACGCGACCGGCTCTCGTTTCCGTTCTTCTTTGATCCCAACTTCAACGCCGAGGTCAAGCCTATCAAACCGGGCGGCGTGGTGACAGATGACAAGCACGAACGCTGGGACCGGATGAGCGTGCGAGAGTTCTCCGGGACCTATGGCGACTACTTGCTGCGTAAGGTGTCCAAGGTCTTTCCGGAGCTTGGGCGGGCTGCGTTAGAACGTGATGACTAGAGATGTTTTTCACCTTCGTTCAGACAATGACCGTCAAGATAATCTTCAAGCATTTGGTGAGTTCGCAAAGCAACGCGGCGGCGTCCCGATCTCGCCACGCGAACATTGTCACCCCGCGAGGAAACGCTACAGCGCTTCTAGAGGACTCAAGGGCTACGGGCGTGGCTCTCGCCAGGGCAAGGGTGCGCCGGCCGCCGAAGCGCTGATAAGATATATACCTGGGAACCGATAAGGTCAAAGCTGTTATTAAATCGCTTGGGTACGACCTATGATCATTGCGTTCGCCGCCAAGCAGTTTGAAGCCGTCTCCGGCTACGCCGGTCAGGCGCGCGAATGGCTGCTCTACGACTGCGTGCCGCGACAACCCATTCCCGAGCCCAATCGGGTGACCCTGAACAAGGACCAGGTGCTCCACCATTTCAAGGACCATGACCCGCACCCCCTCGACGGCGTCGAGATCGTCGTAGTGGGCAGCGCCGGCGACGGCTTGGGTTTTTTTGAAGGATGCTGATGATTGGCAATCTGTTTGCCGGCCTGCCCGGCTCGATTCCCGAAGAATTGTTCGAGACTTTGGTAATCGGTGATCACTTCAGACTCGAGCGGATCATTGCCTTCGGACATGCGACCCCAGCAGGTCAATGGTATGACCAAGAAGTGGAGGAGTGGGTCGTGTTGTTGAGCGGAGGGGCGAGCCTGTTATTCGAAGGTGAATCGGAAGTCGTCGAAATGCGTCCGGGTGACTACATTCAGATCCCTGCGCACCGGCGCCATCGCGTCGAGTGGACCGCTGCGGGGGAAAAAACCGTTTGGCTCGCAGTGCACTACCAGCCATGTAACGGCAAGTTGGCCGATCCGAAGCTGGGCGGCCAACAGAAGGCGCTGGAGTCTAGCATCAGATGAAGGTGGGGTTCATCGATGGCTTACGTTCAGTCCCGTAACAGAAGGCTACCAACGGTACGCTGGCGGTACAGCGCTCAGCTTCGTTTACGTGCGGAGCCATTCGCTACTGTGCGTTAACCTAATGTCTTGACAAGCTTTTATCTGTTCGCGTCCGTGCGCTCAGGAAATATATCGTTCGCTAATGAAATCATAACGATATGATTTTAAAGGCAAACTCATAATCCCTTGGTCGCAGGTTCGAGTCCTGCCGGGCCCATCATCAAAACAATCACTTACGCATACGCTCGGCCTCGCAGCAAAACCAATGCGGGACTTTTGCGGGACTCGGTCCTGCAAATCGCGTTGGCTGCTTCGATGAGGTTTGAGAGTTCCGCAGCCGAATAATGCGTCGTGATTCTTCCCGATTTATGTCCTAGCAAATCTTGGCGATCTTCGAAGCTGACCCCAGCCGCTCGTAACCGTCGCCCAAACGTATGCTTCAAATCGTGGACGCGCACGTCTGCAAGCCCGGCGCGTACCCGCGCTTGCTTCCACCCTGTGTTGTTGATCCGCGAGATGGGGCGTCCGCGATAAGTAAACACGTGATCAGGATGCTCCCCTCGCAAGGACTCAATGACGGAACGCGCAACGTTGTTCATGACGACTAACCGATCGGTGCGATTTTTCACCGCATGGGCCGGGATGATGAAGACGCTGCTATGAAGTTCCGGGATTTCTATCTCCCAATTCCAGCGCAATCCGCAGACTTCGGCCTCACGGCAACCCGTGTGTACCTTGAATAGGCACATCCTTGCCAGGTGGAGTGGTAGCTCACAAAACAGCTTATCCTGCTCTTCCGAGGAAAGCGGATAGGGTTTTCTTAGATCGTGCTCTGGAAGTAGTTTGATCTTAGGCGTGCTCGAAAGCCATGTGAGGCCATACCCGTCCAGCCATTCATCCTTAGCCAGGTTTAAGATATGGCGGACGACCTTTAGGGCGTGATTAATCGTTCGAGTCTTCACGCCTTCCGCTCGCCGTGCTTCAATGAATCGCCCAAGCGTTCCCATGTGGACAGCATCAAGGGGAAGATCCCCAATGAAGGGCTCCACTTTCTTGAGCCACTTGGCATCGTCGGCAATTGTCGCTTTGCGACATTCGTTTAAATGTTTCGTAGCCGCCTGCCTGAACGTTCTTCTAGGCCTTACGCCGTAGATCTCCGCCTGTCTTATTTCCTCTAGTTTTCGGGCGAGGTATTTTTCCGCTTCTGCGCGGTCACTCGTTCCAGTGCTCTCGCAAAGTCGGCGACCTCGGACCCACTTGTCGACGTGCCAGATCTCGCCACGCTTGACGAGTCCCGGCGTTCTTTTCTGCTTGGTTGACATGGCTTTTCTCCTTTCGCCCGTCGCCCGTTGCGGGCTCTATATTCATCCGCCCAGGCGTCGAGGTCAACCCGGTCGAAGCTGATCCCTTGGTCGCCAATCGGGATCTCAAGGAGTTTCGGTCTTACTTCGGAGTTGAACCGATGGCGGTCCATACCCAAATACACGGGCGCGTCTCTTAATCGAATGAATCTAGGCAGGATCGTGGGAATCGTCATCTAGGTATCGCGACGATAACAAGACCGGGCACCATAGACAGTAAAGGCTTCCGCAGTCCGCAGTCAGGAAGAAATGTCAGATCTATACTCCGCTGCTCTGGATACCCAGCGACGTGAAAAGGTGTCCTGATCACACCGAGCTTAATACCATATAGGTGCTATGTTGGTCAACACCTAAATGGTCTTTCTCAAGATGCCGGGTACGCAATTCAGAGCCGCGAAGATTGTTGGTAGTACATAAGCCGTGGGTGCTTCTTAGACGTCGCGGCGCCTAGAAGCGTATGGCTCGGGCGGTGATACGCGGTCGGTTCGCCGAAATTTCCGGTGCTCAGCCATCGTCCCGATGACCCGACCGGAATTATTGCTATCGATCACCGCAGTCGGGTAATTCTCATTCAAGGGAGCCAACTCGATCGCCGGCTGGCGAGTTTCATTCGATCCTCTCAGCCGATACTTGCGGAAAATCACCTGGTCGTCCTTGTCGAACTTGGCTACTACGAAGTCCCCAGGCTTGGGCGTAATCTCGGGGTCAACGATGACGATCTCCCCGGGATAAAAATCGTCCATCATGCTCTCGCCCCGGATCACCAATCCAAAGGTTCGGCCACTTAGTTGGTCCAAGCTCGTCCAGATGACCTCCGTGCGGTCGGTGAGGGCGTAAGGCTTCCCGCTCTGGGTCCATTGCCAGGCTTGAGTGTAGTCCAAGATAGGCACGATCTTGTTCCCAGGGAACATCACTAGGTCAGCCTTGATCGATCCGGTCCCCTGTTGCTTCTCCTCTTCGAATCGATGCGGCTCGTCGATCCAGCCCGAGGGTTTTCGCGTTACCTGCTCAATGGCGCGGGCCAGCTTGGTTCCAATATTTCTTTGATTCTTGGGGTTCAGGCTAAACACCCGTGAGATCTGCGAGGCCTGGATCCGAAGATCTTTCGCCAGGTTAGCGGCCACCCCCCCGTAGTGGTTGTCGATAAGCCAGCGGAGATTGGCTCGTCTTGTCCCGTGAACTCCCATAAATACTATTAAACCGCATTGTACCTTTTAGGTAAATGCCTCCGTGCCTTTTTCTTGTTGATATGGTATACACCATACTGGTATTTTCAGCGTATGGATCTCCGAACCTACTTCTACGGGCTCGACCCAATAGAGCGCGAAGCATTCGCTCAACGGGCCGAGACCACTGTCGGTTACATCCAATGCCACCTCATCACCCGCCGAAAGATCCCCCGTCTGCACTCGATGCGCAAACTGGCTGCGGCAAGCGATAACCGGGTGTCACTCGATGACCTCCTTGCCTATTTCTACAAGGCGGACAAGAAAGCGACACAATCAATTTTGAGTCGGCGCTCTTGAGATGGCAACGAAGATCTCCATCGTTTCGACAAAAGGCGGGGTCGGAAAGACCACCCTCACCGCCAACCTCGGCGCCATTCTCGCCGACCTGGACAAACGGGTGCTTCTAGTCGACGCCGATATCCAGCCTACCCTCTCCAGCTACTACCGTTTAGCTAGTCAAGCGCCGCGCGGCCTGGTGGACGTGCTTGAGACGGGCGATATGAACGATGCGATCAGTGTAACAACCGTGGGATGCGACATCATCCTCTCTCTGCGGTAGGGACGCCGGTTACCCGGCGCCCCCCGCACAGACCCGGACGTGCAGTATTCCCGCATCCGGTTCCTCGGTTGCACTCGCTTCCGCGCAGGTGGGAACCGTCACCGGCCCTCCACCTGTTTGCTG
>JBOIEG010000861.1:0-4874 GCA_050740915.1 Gammaproteobacteria bacterium
AGCGAGGCGAGTGGGGAATCGAGGGCAGTTTTTCGATCATTTGAGGCGAATAGCGCGTTCTATTTAACGAAAATGATCGGGAAAATGGACCGATTTCCCACCCGTAGTAGATTCATCCTAAGTCCGATAGGCTCCTAGACGCACACGCTACACCCGGCGCCATCGTGTCCGGCAAAAAGCTGGAATACCGCTCAACGGCCGTAGGCCCGAGGGCGAGGGGATAGGCTCGCTTAGGCGGTGCATGGTTTTACCTCAACCCAATAAACCACGCTATCGTTTGCGCGCGGCGGCCAAGCTATCAGGCGTTGCTGTTATACTTTTTATTTTCGCTGATCAAATCGTGAAACTCCTGCGTAGCCTCAATCCCAGTTCTCCCAGGCCGCGAGCCTGCGTCGCTACCATAGGCAATTTTGACGGGGTTCATTTGGGGCACCAGGCGATCCTGAGACAGCTTCTAGGCGCGGCAAAAAAGGCGCTCTTGCCGGCGGCGGTGATCGTGTTCGAACCTCAGCCGCAAGAATATTTCCGAGCGGCACAAGCGCCGGCGAGACTTACTCGCTTTCGTGAGAAATATGAGATCTTGAGCAGGTGCCAGATAGATTTCTTGGTTTGTCTGCGCTTTGATCAGCGACTGGCCGAGCTTTCGGCTGTACGGTTCGTGGAAGAGGTTTTGGTCGGTCACTTGGGGGTGCGCTGGCTCGTAGTCGGCGACGATTTTCGTTTTGGCCATCAGCGCAGCGGCGATTTTCAACTGCTGTGCGAGATCGGGGAAAGCCGTGGTTTTGCCGTGGAACGCGCCGAAACCTTCGAAGTGGACGGTGCTCGGGTCAGCAGCACCTGGGTTCGGGATGTGCTCGCAAGCGGCGATCTCGAACAAGCACAGCGACTGCTAGGGCGCGATTACGGCATCAGCGGGCGGGTCATGCGCGGCGACAAGCGGGGGACGCCATTAGGCTTCCCTACCATAAACATCCGTTTGCAGCGCCGTGCCTGTGCGCTGGAAGGGGTCTTCGCGGTGCGGGTTAAAGGGCTAGCAGCGGCCAGCCTACCCGGGGCGGCGTATGTCGGGGGACGGCCCACGTTCGATCCCGGGCCGCCGTTGTTGGAGGTGTTTATTTTCGATTTCGACCAGGAATGCTACGGACGGACTATCCATGTCGAGTTCATAAGCAAGCTGCGCGCTGATCACCGGTTTGACTCGCTGGAGTCCCTGAGACAGCAGATCGCCGAGGACGTCTCCAGGGCGAGGAAGATCTTGGCTGTCAGTCAAAACACGGCTTGAGGCGATCGCGTGACCGATTACAAAGAGACGTTAAATCTTCCTCGTACCCCCTTCCCCATGCGCGCCGATCTGGCGAAACGCGAGCCGCAGATGCTGCGCCATTGGAAGGAGCTCGGGCTGTACCAAAAACTACGCGAGCGGCGTAAAGGCCGCCCGAAATTCATCCTTCATGATGGCCCCCCCTACGCGAATGGTGATATCCACATCGGGCATGCGGTTAACAAAGTGCTGAAGGACATTATCGTCAAGGCGCGCAGCTTAAGCGGTGACGATGCGCCTTACGTGCCCGGTTGGGATTGCCACGGTTTGCCCATCGAATTGATGGTGGAAAAGCAGATCGGCACCGTGGGACGTCAGATCGACGCTAAAACATTTCGCCGCGCCTGTCGGGATTATGCCCGTCGGCAAATCGCTCGCCAAAGCGGCGACTTTCAGCGCCTGGGGGTTTTAGGGGATTGGGATCATCCGTATCTCACCATGGAGTTTGCTTTCGAAGCCGATATCGTACGGGCGTTCGGACGCATCGTAGCCAGGGGACACGTACATAAGGGATCGAAACCGGTGCATTGGTGCACCGATTGCCGCTCGGCCTTAGCAGAAGCCGAGGTGGAATACCAGGATAAGGACTCACCGGCGATCGATGTGCGCTTCGCCGTCCCCGAGGAAGAGACCTTGCTCGCCCGTTGTCACCACCCGAATGGGCACGCTGGCGAGGGCGATGTTTCGTTTGTGGTATGGACCACGACGCCCTGGACCCTGCCTGCCAATCAGGCCGTGGCCCTCAACCCGCAAGCCGATTACGCCCTGGTACAATGCGAGGGCACCTTTGGCCGGGAGCGGCTCTTGATCGGCGAGGCGCTGATCAAGGATGCGATGTATCGCTACCGGATCGAGAGCTATCGCGTGATCGCCTATTGCCAAGGACGGGATCTGGAGGGAGTGAGGCTGAGCCATCCCTTTTATGCGCGGGAAGTACCCGTCGTGTTAGCGAGCCACGTGATGCTGGATGCCGGGACCGGAGCGGTACATATCGCCCCCGGTCACGGGCAGGATGACTATGTGGTCGGCAGCCGCTACAAGCTGACGGTGGCAAACCCGGTTGGAGATGATGGCCGATTCCTTCCCGATACCCCGTTATTTGCCGGAGAGCATGTTTTTTCAGCCAACGCGCATGTCATCGAGGTATTGAAAGCCAAAGGCACGCTGGTGCACGAGCAGAGCATACGCCACAGTTACCCGCATTGCTGGCGGCACAAGATCCCGCTCATCTTTCGCGCCACGCCGCAGTGGTTCGTGAGTATGGAGACGCATGGGCTGCGCGAGAAGGCGTTAGCAGAGATCGGGCGGGTGCGCTGGACGCCCGAGTGGGGTCAGGAGCGGATCCGTGGCATGGTGGAAAATCGGCCGGATTGGTGCGTCTCGCGCCAGCGCTCCTGGGGCGTGCCCATCCCGCTATTCGTTCATAGAGAGAGCGCTGAGCTCCACCCAAAGACGCTCGAGTTGTTGGAAGAAGTCGCCAAGCGCATCGAGTCCGAAGGCGTCGACGCCTGGTTTGAGCTGGAGCCCCAAACCCTGTTGGGGGCCGAGGCAGCGCATTACCTTAAGGTCACGGACACGCTGGACGTGTGGTTTGACTCCGGGGTGACGCACGCTTGCGTGTTAAGGCAGAACGGCGAGCTGGCCTATCCGGCAGATTTGTACCTGGAAGGATCGGATCAGCACCGCGGTTGGTTTCAGTCGTCTTTACTTACCTCGGTGGCGATCGATGGGGTGGCCCCTTATGCGGGGGTGCTTACCCATGGATTTACCGTGGATGCACAAGGCATTAAGATGTCGAAGTCACGCGGTAACGTGGTGGTCCCGCAAGAGGTGGTCAACTCCTTGGGTGCCGATGTGCTGCGGCTTTGGGTGGTCGCCACCGACTACCGGGGCGAGATGAGCGTATCGCAGGAGATCTTAACGCGGATCGCCGACGCCTACCGGCGCATTCGCAACACCGCCCGCTATCTGTTGGCAAACCTGGACCGGTTCGATCCGCACACACAACTCGTAACCCCTGATCTAATGCTCAGTTTGGATCGATGGGCTGTGTCTCACGCGGCCGGTCTGCAGCAGGAGATCGTCGACTCTTATCAGTCCTATCAATTTCACCGGATCTATCAGAAGCTACACCGCTTCTGCACAGTGGAGATGGGGGCGTTTTATCTCGATGTCATCAAAGACCGCATATACACCACCCGAGGCGATAGTCTCGCGAGACGCTCTGCCCAGAGTGCTCTTTACCATATCGCAGAGGCTCTAGTGCGCTGGCTGGCGCCGATCCTGAGCTTTACGGCGGATGAGATCTGGCCGTACATTCCCGGGAAACGCAGCTGCTCGGTGTTTTTGGATCAATGGTACGACGGCTTGAGGGGCGACGAAGCGAGAGAGGAGACCGAGTTTTGGAACACTGTGCTCGCGGTGCGGGAGGAAGTGAGCAAAGAGCTCGAACGCCTGCGCGTTGCCGGAGAAATCGGCTCTTCTTTGGGTGCCGAAGTGGAGCTCTATTGCAACGAGGGCCTGCGTGAGTCCTTGGAGAAACTAGAAGACGAATTACGTTTCGTGTTGATCACCTCGCATGCGCGGGTTCAACCCGAAACTTCTAGGCGCCCAGACCTGGTGCAATCCAGCGTTGAGGGGCTGTGGCTTAAGGTCACACCCAGCCTCCACCCAAAATGCGTGCGCTGCTGGCATAGGCGCGAGGATGTGGGTTCGACGCTTGAGCATCCGCTGTTGTGCACCCGTTGTGTTACCAATGTGCAGGGTCAGGGAGAGCGGCGCTTATACGCGTGACGTGATTGATCGCGGTCCCCAAAATGAAATGGCTTTGGCTGTCTGGCGTAGTCATCGCCCTTGACCAGCTCACCAAGCTGGCCGCCGTTGGTGCACTGGAACTGCACCAACCGCTAGCGGTATTACCTTCCGTTAATTTGACCTTGACCCACAACACCGGCGCGGCCTTCAGTTTGCTGGACCAATCCGGGGATTGGCAGCGCTGGTTTTTTGCCGCGATCGCGCTCGTGGTTAGTGCGTACATCGTTGTTTGGTTATATCGACTGCCCCCAGGAAAGGCGGTTTTGGCCGCTGGCCTGTCGCTGATTTTGGGGGGCGCGCTAGGCAACCTGTGGGACCGCCTAACCCTCGGCTACGTGATCGACTTCATCGATCTCTTTTATTCAACGTGGCATTGGCCGGCATTCAACGTCGCCGATTCAGCGATCACGATAGGCGCCGCACTGCTAATCGTGGACGCGTTCAGCGGACCAGCGGAGGGTTAGGAGCCTAGCGGAGAGGCTGGCTGCGGGAAATTTTTCACAAGCGACGTTGATAAACCCGACGCCCGGCAAGCAATTCGTGTACGGGGATGATCCCTAATTTATTACATTTACATCATTATGTAATGATGTAATTTATCACCATCCGGCTTATGGTGTCCTTCCGGTAAGCCTGCATGAATTCCGCTGAGGTTCTTGATATCGTCAGTTGCCGCTTTAGGAGTGCAGGAAGGACAGCTGATGGTAGCCGCAAAGATACGGGCGGGTACACCCGCACA
>JBOIEG010000862.1:0-2059 GCA_050740915.1 Gammaproteobacteria bacterium
AGAGCTTCTGAAAAAATTGTCGTGAGCGAAGGGAAGTCGCGTTCCGCCGGAGCACAGGAGCGTTTCGCCTGGAGCGAAACGGCGCGCAAGCCCCGCAGGGGCGAGTCTCAAGGATGAGACGAGCAACCGGAGTGTATATTGAAATACATGAGGATTCCGAGCACTGCCGGAACGCGAGATCCAGAGCGCAACAGATTTTTTCACAAGCTCTGACCGTCTCCTGGTCCCAAAATACGCGATGACGGCGGGCCCGGTTCTGGAAAGTCGCAACGCGGGCGAAAAGAAGAGTTGAGTTGGCTCTGGCTTTCATTGCTCTGCGCCTTCAGCCTGGCGAGCGCAGATGCGGCGACCAAACGCTATCTATCCGATTATTCGGCGGTTGAGCTTGCGCTCGCACGTTTCGTGTTCACGGCACTGCTATTGCTGCTGTTTCTGCTCTTCCAACCGACACCAAGGCTCCCCCTCGCTTTTTGGGCTTGGGTGGGGTTTCTCGTTCCGCTGGAAGTGCTCGCCATGCTGCTCTACATGGAGGCCATTCGCACCAGCGCCCTCTCGCAGACCCTCCCCTATCTCGCGTTCACCCCCGTATTCAGCGTGCTCACCGGCTGGCTGTTGCTAGGCGAGACAGTCTCGCCTCTGGGGTTTTTCGGGATCGCGTCGGTTGCCGTGGGCGTATACCTGCTGAACGTAGACCGCGCTTTCGCGCCGGGAAGTTACCCGCTGCTCGCCCCCATAAAGGAGGTGTTCAATAGCACCGGGCCCCGCCTGATGTTAGCCGTTGCCGCTTTGTACAGCGTCACCTCGGTATTGGAGAAGGGGTTATTAGGTTACGCACCGCCGTTATTTTTCGGTCCCTTCTATTTCGTGTTGCTAGGCGGCGTGGCGGCGAGCATGGCCTTGGTGGCACGCCCACGATCGCTGGCGGCCGTGATGCGGCGCCCAGCCGCCCATATCATCGTGGGGATTGCCATGGCCGCGATGGTGCTCACGCATTACCTTGCCCTCAACCAGGTGGAAGTGGCCTATATGATCGCGGTGAAGCGCACCAGCGTGTTATTCGGTATCTTATATGGAGCGTTGTTATTCGGCAAAAAACAGCTCCCGCAGCACCTGGCCGCGGGAGCAATTATGGTGCTTGGCGTGGCTTTGATCGCCGCCTGACGAACAGCTCACATTCGCCGGGACTGATCTAGCCGACAAGCACACCCAAAAGGTAATGGCCGAGCTGATACAACCAATACCAGAGAAAAAGCGATATACCGAGGATGATGGCGATACTGGTTCGTAGGCTAAAGCGCTTTTCCGATCCGGAATAAGGGTCGATGTCGCTTGACGCTTGAATGCCGGGCGCATCCACCCGCCTTGCTTTCGGGGGACGGCCTGTGCCTTGCGACGACACTTCCTCCCACACGGAATTGTGGGATTTTTCAAGCTGCTTTATTGCAACTACGCTATACATGGCCCCTCACGAGAATCGCTCACTTATTTTGGCCGCACTTCAATCTCCGTTCGGCGCCAACCAGGATGACGATTAAACTTTTGCTCACCCTACGAGCATTATCGATAATATCGACTCAACGCTAGGTACAGCCATTAAGCTATTGGAATTCAAAGCGTTTCCCTTTAACTGAAGCAACATTGATGCCATGCGAGTCGTGCGGGTGTTTTTTGTTGTTGATCCTCAGCTTGCGCTATAGCGACAGTTTTTTCTGGGCTACAAAGGGTTGCGACGGATGTTTACCGTGTTATTCAAGAAAATGTGCATAAGTGAATGTTTTTACATGGGCTGTGATCTGGGGCGCGGCTTTCGTTATAGCGACCGTAGTCGCAGCGTTGTTCCTGCTCAGACCTTGTTAAAAAATCTGCTGCGCTCGGGATCTCGTGTTCCGGCGGTGCTCGGGATCCTCAGGTATTTCACTATACACTCCGGTTGCTCGTCTCATCCTTGAGACTCGCCTCTGCGGGGCTTGCGCTTCGTTTCGCTCCAGGCGAAACGCTCCTCCGCTCCGGCGGAACACGACCTCCCTTCGCTCGCGACGGTTTTTTCACAAGCTCTCAG
>JBOIEG010000863.1:0-6316 GCA_050740915.1 Gammaproteobacteria bacterium
AATCCGGCAGCGCAGCGCCACCTGTTGCGGAGTTCCGTGTGCGGATCCCCATGTCTCCAGCGGCGTGCGTTCAGCCGGCTGCAACTTGATCGCCACGCTGGTATTCGGCATGAGCGAGACCATAGCACTCACCGGAAAGTCTGTAAAGTTATTTAAGGGACACTACACTAGCATCATGACTCTGCCAACGGACCCATAGAATTCGGACTTCCCACAGACGTGCCACAAAAGCGGCGCTGTTGGGCACAAAAGACTATGGCGGGACCTATCACATGTCTCCCACGCTACATCGACTTAGGCGCGTTTTCGTTCGCCTTTTTTCCTTGCCAGTCGCGCTTGTTCCAGTTCGTCATGCAGTGCGACATACTCCTGGGTCAGTTTGTGATTGGGCACCAGATGGATCATGGGGCACGCCGCCTCGTGGGATTCGCGGATCTTCACTGATGTCGAGAGATAGGTCTTCAGCACCGGAAGCCCCTCGTCGAGCAGACCCTTCACCAGCTTCTGGGGTAGGTTGGCCCGGGCCTGGAACTGATTGACAATGATGCCTTCGATGGCGAGATCGGCGTTGTGATCGGCGCGGATCTCCTCGACGTTCTCCAAGAGGGTGTACAGCGCCCGGCGCGAGAAGTCATCGCAGTCAAAGGGGACCAGGCAGCCGTCAGCGGCGATCAGGGCCGACCGGGCGAAGAAGTTGAGCGCCGGCGGCGTGTCGATGTAGATGAAGTCGTAGTCGCCGAGGGTATCCAGCGCCTCGCGCAACTTGAAGATCTTGTAACGGGATTCGAGCTTCGTCTGCAGTTCGGCCATGGCCGGATGGGAGGGGAGGATGTGCAGGCAGTCGAAGGGCGTGGGGTAGATAAACTCCACCGGCTGTTTCGGTCGCAGGCGGAAATTGAGCACCTGGTCGAAGAGATCGGCGAGCGTCGATTCCGGTTCGGCGCCATCCTTGCCGCAGAGATAATGGGTCGAGTTGCCCTGCGGGTCGAGATCGACCAGCAGCGTGCGCGCGCCGCCGGCCGCGCTGATGGCCGCTAGGTTACATGCGATGGTGGATTTACCAACCCCGCCTTTTTGATTGAAGATGACTCGTCGCATCACGTCTCTCCGAAATATGCTTGTGGATGTAGAGGGTCGGCAGGTTGTTTGTGTTCAGCAATCGCTTCGAGGTCTTCAATGGGCCTCTGGGGACCCGGCTATTTTGAAGTCCATTTGGTCATACGCCGTTCCACTTCTTCCTGGGTGACTTACTCCCTCCTTTTTCGGCTCTTTCAGTCCCTCGAGGGACCTTTTCAAGGACGTACAGATACTGAACGTCTTCAAGCGCGCAGTCGTCCGGCATTTTATCACGCAGAGAAACGCTCTACAGTTTCTAACAGGCGTACGCCACGTGTGCCCATGTAGAAAAAGCTTGTGAACGCAACATTCGATAATGACCTGCTTTCAGGAAATGATGGCCGAAGCGAGTGGCAGTGCACAATCGATGGTATCACCTCTCGCCTCGCCGCAGCGTAGCTCTTCAGCTTATCGGTCACCCCATCAACCTTGGCGATCGACCTTAGTGCTTCAACATCTTACGGAAGAAGCGTTCACGCGGCGACCGCGACCTGGGGTAGAATCCGCTGCCATTCTGAAGGATCGCATATCGGTGCCCATCCTCACCTTCCGCAACGTGGTTCTGAGCTTCGGCCACCAGGCCCTTCTCGATGGTGTGAGCTTCGAGATCGACCGCGGCGAGCGTCTGTGTCTGGTGGGCCGCAACGGCTCGGGCAAGTCCACCCTACTCAGGCTCGCGGTTAGCGAAAGCCTTCCCGACGATGGGGAGATAACGCGCGCTCAGACGCTACGGGTGGCGCTGCTGGCGCAGGAGGTGCCGCAGGGCATCGCGGGCAGCGTGTTCCAGGTAGTGGCCGGCGGGCTCGGCGCCGTGGGCGGGCTCATCGACCGCTATCACCGTCTTGCCCACGAAGTGGTCGACGGCGATACCCGGACGCTCGCCGAGCTTGAGCGTTGCCAGCACGAGCTCGAAAGCACCGGCGGGTGGGCTCTCAATCAGCGCGTGGAGACGACCCTCTCGCGGACGGGTCTCGATGTCGTGGTCGACGAGGAGGTGGGCAGCCTCTCCGGTGGGCTCAAACGCCGCGTCATGCTGGCGCGCGCACTGGTCACAGACGCCGATCTTCTGCTCCTCGACGAGCCTACCAACCACCTCGACATCGAGGCCATCACCTGGCTCGAGGAATTTCTGCTCGGCTGGGGCGGCACCTTATTGTTCATCACCCATGACCGCGCCTTCTTGCAGCGGCTCGCCACGCGCATCATCGAGCTCGACCGGGGGCGGCTTACCGACTTCCCGGGCGACTATGCCACGTACCTCGCGCGCAAGGAGGCGCTGCTCGTCGCTGAGGAGATCCAGAACGCCCTCTTCGACAAGAAGCTCGCCCTGGAAGAGGCCTGGATCCGCCAGGGCATCAAGGCGCGGCGCACTCGCAACGAGGGCCGCGTGCGGGCGCTCAAACGCCTGCGTGCCGAGCGCGCGGAGCGCCGCGAACGTACGGGCCAAGCGCGTTTGTACCTCAAGGAGGGGGAGCGCTCCGGCACCATCGTGATCGAGGCGGAGAACGTCTGCCTCGATTACGACGGGCGGTCCGTGATCCGCGATCTCAGCACCACCGTACTGCGCGGCGACAAGGTGGGCATCATCGGCCCCAACGGCTCAGGCAAGACCACATTACTGCGCCTGCTGCTGGGCGAGCTGCTGCCGACGCGAGGCACCCTGCGCCGCGGCACGAACCTGGGGGTGGCCTACTTTGACCAGTACCGGGCCGCTCTCGAGGAAGAGAAGACCGTGCAGGAGAACGTGGGGCAGGGCAGCCACATGCTCACCCTCAACGGCGAGAGGCGCCACGTCCTGAGCTACCTTCAGGACTTCCTGTTCACCCCCGACCGCGCCCGGCAGCCGGTCAAGGTGCTCTCGGGCGGGGAGCGCAACCGCCTGCTGCTGGCCAAGCTCTTCATCCGTCCCGCGAACGTCCTGGTCCTCGACGAGCCCACCAACGACCTCGACGCCGATACGCTGGACCTGTTGGAGGAGGTCCTCATCGACTACCCCGGCACCCTGCTGCTAGTGAGCCACGACCGCGCCTTCCTCAACAACGTAGTGACGAGTACGCTTGCCTTCGAAGGCGACGGCGTCTTCAAGGAATACGTAGGCGGCTACGACGACTGGTTGCGCCAGCGGCCGGCCCGAGTAGACGCTACACCTGCACAAAAGCCGAAGCTGGAGAAGCAGGTGCCACCACGGGAGAGACCCAAGAAACTCTCTTACAAAGACCAGCGCGAGCTCGACGCCCTGCCGCAGCAGATAGAGGCGCTGGAGGCCGAGTGCAGCGCTCTCCACGCACGGATGAGCACCCCCGAGTTCTACCAGCAAGACAAAGCGGCGATCAGTGAGGCACAGGCCCGGGTGGCGCAACTCGACGCCATGATACAGGCAGGCTACGCCCGCTGGGAGGCCTTGGAGGCGCTGCGGGGATAATGCTGATTCGCGATATAGATAGTCTACCCCGCTTTCACGACATTACGGTTTGAGAGCGTGCGATGGAGTTTTGTTATCCGGCGAAATTAACACCTGACAACCGAGGTAACCTTACGGTAACCTTGCGAGATATTCCCGAAGCGTTGACCGAACGGCGTAATGAGCGCGAAGCGTTAGGAGAGGCTATCGAGTGTTTAGTAGCGGCGTTGAGCGGCTGCGTGAATGCGCATAGCGACATTCCGCGGTCATCCCGTCCGCGGCGTGGTGAGCGTTTGGTTTGCCTCCCTCCGCTGGTGGCAGCCAAGATAGCACTGTATCGTGCCATGACGTCTATAATGGCGCCGACTGGAACCGGCGGTGGTTGGCGCAGATCTTTCCCACGACGCTCGAGCACCCACACAAGCCCAATGCTGTCGTGGCCGATTTCCCGGATCTGCTTTCGCTGGTTAAGTCTGCCTGGCAAGGACTGACTGACTGATGAAAAGCACACGACGCGCCGCCCCCGAGCTCACCTTTACGTAGACTAGGAGCCATCATGAGCGGTCCAGGCGAACCCCTATTATCCGATCCGGCCCTTCTCATGCGGTCCATCATCCAGCGGATCGCCACCGGTCCGGAATTGAGCAAGGACATCTCCCGGGAAGAGGCGCGGTCGGGCATGCGGTTTATCCTCGAAGGGAAGGTTGACCCGGTCCAGGCAGGGATATTTCTGATCGCCTTGCGCATGAAGCGCGAGACCGATGATGAAAATCGGGGGATCCTGGAAGCGATCCGGGAGGTGACCCGCACCGTCACCGCTCCCGTGGATGAGATCATCGACCTCGCCGATCCCTATGACGGCTCTACTCGGATGCTGCCGGCGTCCCCCTTTTTGCCTGCGCTGCTGGGCGCTTGTGGGGCCCCCGCCGTAACCCATGGGGTAGAGCGTCTGGGCCCCAAGTACGGGGCGACCCATCGGCAGGTGCTGCGAGCGGCGGGCCAGCCCGTAGATCTCTCCGTTGAAGAGGCGGCAGAGCGCCTGCGTGACCCCAGCATCAGGTGGGCCTATGTGGACCAGAAAGCCTACTGCCCTAAGCTGTATGATCTCATCGGGCTGCGTACCCAGATCGTGAAAAGGCCAGTCATTACCACGGTGGAGGTCTGCATTGGTCCTATCCGGGGTCGCCGTAAGACCCACCTCGTCACCGGCTACGTGCATAAAGCCTATCCCCGCATTTATGCCCTGTTGGCTCGCCATGCGGGTTTTGATTCCGCACTGATCGTACGGGGTGTGGAAGGAGGCGTGATCCCCTCGCTACAGAAGGCCGGTCGGTTTTTCTATTATCGCGATCAGGGCGAGGAACAGGCCGTGGAGATCGATCCCGCGGAACTGGGGATCGACTCATCGGTGCGTGCTGCACCGCTTCCGGCTGACGTGCGAAAGCCCGGTGGAGCGGATGAGGAACCCGCCGTAACCTTCGATGCCACCACCGTGGCCCAGGCCGCGGCGCAAGCCGGGATGGAGGCGCTCGCAGGGCAACCCGGGCCTACCCGCGAGGGGTTGGTTTTCTCAGCGGCATTATGCCTCTGGCATGTGGGGCGTTATGACTCCGTGCCGGCCGCCGCTCGGGCCCTGCGGGAGGTGCTCGACAGCGGGAAGGTCCTTGCCCGGATTCAATCCGCTGCCTGATATTACGTCACCTCACAGAACGGGTCCAAAAGGATCAAAGACGGCGCAAAGTCTCCTGCGCCTGTGACTCAGCGCGAAAGTCGACGAGTTGAATCAACGGAGAAAAGGCGTGCGCGCCAGTGAAATAGGCCTCGGCTTCGCGCTTGAATATTCCGATCTCTATTCCCAGAAACGTGCCACCGCTTCGTGCCATCCGGGTGAAGCCCTCCCGCAGCAGCCGATCGGCGGGCGCGCCCAAGCCCTGAAACCGCTTCAAATGGGCAACCGAGACCTGGATGAGGCCCTGCATGAACTGCCCCATCGGAGTCTGCCGACCAACGACAACCCAGATCCCCTCCTAAGTCTCGTGCGCTTCCCACCAATAGCAGTAGTTGAAGAGATCGACCCCATAGAGATAGTCGGTCGAAGTGCGCCACTGGCTGGGCTCGAAGCGCGTTGCCATCGCCCTCGATGCCCCATAGGAATGTCCCTTGGGGTCACGCAACGGGTGGGGGTTGCGCCCCGGCACAAACCGGTAGGCGGGAAATGAGCGGGCGCA
Source organism: Gammaproteobacteria bacterium (assembly GCA_050740915.1). Lineage (GTDB taxonomy): Bacteria > Pseudomonadota > Gammaproteobacteria > JBOHHR01 > JBOHHR01 > JBOHHR01. The sequence goes on from JBOIEG010000863.1 coordinate 5,746, forward strand.
ATAGCGCCGCGGCGACGGCTCCGGGGGCAACGGTTCGGCGTGAGACAGCGGCGTCCCAGCCTCAGCGGATCTCGATCGCCTCATTCGCTCCCCCGAGACCGAGAGCCCAGATCTCCTTCCGGGGCGCGCTCATCTGCGTCTGCACACCCATCCCGCGGACATAGTAGAGATAAGCACCCACGAGAGCCCAGCAAAATCACCCCTGCCGTTCTCATCTCTCTGCCATCGCACGCTTGCCGGCATCGCCACCGTATCAAAACCCGGCCATTATAATACCCAGGAACAGGTATGAGGATGTGCGTGGACGGCAATGCTCGATGAGCGCTGCCGCGTTACCGCCCCCTCAGAGCTTGTGAAAAATCTGCTGCGCTCGGGATCTCGTGTTCCGGCGGGTGCTCAGAATCCTCATGTATTTCAATATACACTCCGGTTGCTCGTCTCATCCTTGGTGTCCTTCCGGTAAGCCTGCATGAATTCCGCTGAGGTTCTTGATATCGTCAGTTGCCGCTTTAGGAGTGCAGGAAGGACAGCTGATGGTAGCCGCAAAGATACGGGCGGGTACACCCGCACA
>JBOIEG010000864.1:0-1535 GCA_050740915.1 Gammaproteobacteria bacterium
CCCACAATCGGCACTTCCCAACCCTCGACGACATCATGAATGCCGTGTCCGAGCGCTTCAGACTCTGGGCAAGGCCAAATAAACAATTGGCACGACTATGCGCCATTATTTAAGTCGCTATGTATAGTAAAGCCGGCAACGCGCGGGCGCGGGCCATGCGGGCGGAGCTGGCCTGGCTGTGGTTGCGCTACCAGCCCGATTCGGTCTTAAGCCAATGGTTCCTGCGACGGTTTAGCGGGGGCGGCAAGCGGATGCGGCGGATCGGCATCGTGGCGCTGGCGCGGCGCTTGGGTGTTGCCCTGTGGCGGTACATCGACCAAGGACAGATCCCGGAAGGTGCCCGGCTCAAGACGGCCAAGGCGTAGTCGAGCGAAGGCCTTGCAACCCCGCTCCGGCTTACACACCCGCGCCTGGGGTTTCCCGGCAAGAGACTGACTAATAGGTTGATCCAAAAGGCAGAAACGAGTTCGATCACGCGCGCGCCCGAAGCGCATCCCGGCAGTTACCCTGCCGTTTTCGTAGAAGGGGCGCGGTCACTTAACAGGGTGCTCACCCGTGGGAGTGTATGCGGGATTCAGGTGCGGACAGACGTCCCGCACGGATAGAAGGTGAAGGCGCGCGGCGCTGATGATGAGAAGCAACCGGGTCGAAACCCGAGGCATGAGGATGAGCTGTTAAGTCAGACGATTTTCATGGGAAACGATAGGGCTGGCGAAGCTTGGCAGTGGTGAATGACTCCAAGGCGATAAAGAACATGTAACGAAAAGGATTGGCTCCCAGGAACCTGACAGCGGAGGCTCCGTGCTTTCGATGGGGCCGGAGTTCTCATAGAAGGATGTGCTGAGGAACGAAGCGCATCGTTCGAGTGAGAAACCTTACAAAGGTAAAACGGACTTCATGACGGAATATCGCCGTGCTCATGTTCCAGGTGCAACCTGGTTTTTCACAGTCAATCTCGCCGAGCGCAAGGGTAACCGTTTGCTGGTCAGTCACATCGATGCGTTGCGATGGGCTTTTCGGTACGTCAGGGAAAGACATCCATTCCGGTTGGAGGCGGTGGTGGTCTTGCCGGATCATCTTCATTGCATTTGGACGTTGCCTCCCGGTGACTCGGATTTTTTCCATGCGCTGGAATGTGCTGAAAGGGCACTTTTCTCGTGTCATCGACGACGGCGAACGGATCTCTCAACGCCGGCAGAAACGAAGAGAACGGGGTTTGTGGCAACGTCGCTTCCTTCGACAAGCTCAGGACAGGTTTGGGAGCACCTGCTACGCGATCAGGACGATTTCAACAAACACGTCGATTTACATCCATTGGGATCCGGTAAAACATGGCTGGGTCAAGCAGGTTGCCGATTGGCCGCATTCGAGCTTTCACGACTATGCGGCCCGTGGCATTTATCCGGTAAACTGTGTCCTTCCGGTAAGCCTGCATGAATTCCGCTGAGGTTCTTGATATCGTCAGTTGCCGCTTTAGGAGTGCAGGAAGGACAGCTGATGGTAGCCGCAAAGATACGGGCGGGTACACCCGCACA
>JBOIEG010000865.1:0-1082 GCA_050740915.1 Gammaproteobacteria bacterium
CTGTGGGTACGTATGCCGTTTCGTAACCCATACATACTACGGATTGCCCCCTTTTTCTATAGCCCAACTGCCACAACTTATTGACATAACTAGACAATCTCGTCGTTCTAATCGATCTACACCCAAAGGATTTAAGCTGCGCGCGTTTTATAGAGACGCCTTGCGGGAGTTTCTGCCGCGGGAGGTGCTGACCAAACCAAAGCATGGGTTTGGTCTTCCCTTTGGGCATTGGCTGAAGACCTCGCCGCGCCTCACGGAAATGGTCTATGAGAGCATGGGGAGCTTGAAGAACCGCGGCTATATTCAGCCCACCTACATCGATCGCATGGTGCAGGAGCATTCCAGCGAACACGCGAGTTATTACGGGACCATGCTCTGGATGCTGCTGATATTGGAGCTGTGGCTGCAAGCCCAAGGCTGCCTCGTTCCCAGCCTTAAGCGAGCTGTGTCTGTTGCCGATAGTTCAACACCAAACGCAGCAAGAACCGCCAGGGTGTCGCATCCCAAGGCGTGAAGCGAGGAAGCTGGAAGAAATCGCTGTCTGCCCTGCCGGCGCCCCAGGCCGTGGACACCGCCGCTTTAAATCCCAGATCCCGCACCATCTTTACGTGCTCGGCAGCGTAATCCCGCTGGGGAAAACCGTTAGGATAGGCAAAAAGCTCGACCGGCTGGCCCGTCAGTGTGGCGAGATACTCCCTTCCCGACACGATGTCTGAACGTGCTTCCTGCGCGTTCAGGCGCGCCAGGATTGGGTGCGTGGCCGTGTGTGCGCCGATCCCCATACCGGCCTCGCACAGTTCCTCACCTGCTCATCTCGCATCATGAGCGATGCGGGCAACTCTGTCCCCACGATTTCGCAGATCCCTTGAGTCAAGCGGCGCCGTTCGGCCTGCGGCCGGTGTTTGAGATCTCGAATAAGCGCTGTCGCGGTTTCACGCCGCTCCTCGACGCGAGCGATCGTGTCCTTCCGGTAAGCCTGCATGAATTCCGCTGAGGTTCTTGATATCGTCAGTTGCCGCTTTAGGAGTGCAGGAAGGACAGCTGATGGTAGCCGTAAAGATACGGGCGGGTACACCCGCACA
>JBOIEG010000866.1:0-1791 GCA_050740915.1 Gammaproteobacteria bacterium
TGTGCGGGTGTACCCGCCCGTATCTTTACGGCTACCATCAGCTGTCCTTCCTGCACTCCTAAAGCGGCAACTGACGATATCAAGAACCTCAGCGGAATTCATGCAGGCTTACCGGAAGGACACGATCCATCACCAATCTCATCGGCAACAATGTGGCCACTATCGTCGTAGCCAAGTTGGAGCGGGGATTCGACGACCAGGCCGCGGCGGAGACCGGAGTGGTGCTCGCCACTTCCGACGTGTCACCACACGCTCAAGGGGGAACGGCCGCGCCGCAAGCGGTACGCCTACCCGAAGGCGAATGAGCGCTATTGGAGATATGGACTCCTTAGATCTCCCCTGGACTGGCTCAACTACACCTTCCTGTTGTTGCAACGCTTGTGCGTGGTGGTGACGGCGGATCTGGGGCAGCGGCCGGTAGCCTCCGAGCACGGTTCCGGCACGGCCCTGTATCAGCTCGCGCAAGCCCTGGCGCTGGCCTTCGAAACACGCGCCCGGTTGGCGATCGAGACCCGTCCGGGTGTGGGGACCAAAGTGACACTGACCCTACCGAAGACCCTACCGAAGAGGAGCGAGCCATGGTAACGAAACTGCGCACCGTCGTGATCGACGATGAACCGCTGAATCGCGAGGAGTTGAAATACCTGCTGTCCCTGCACCCCGACGTGGTTCTGATCGGCGAGACCGGCGACATGACCTCGGGTTGGAAATTGGTCGAGGACACCAAACCGAACCTCGTGTTCCTGGATATCCACATGGACCGGGACACCGCCGGACTGGACCTCGGACGCAAGCTCAAACGCCTGCCACGGCCGCCGCGCCTGGTGTTCGTCACCGGACATCCCGAACATGCGCTCGACGGCTACGATTGCCACCCCGACCATTTCCTGAAGAAGCCGCTTGACGACGCTCAGCTGGCCGAAGCCCTGAACCGGGTGCGCGAGGCACTCGCTCCGACGCCACGACCCGCCCCGCGCGTCGCCCTGCCTCACACCGTCAAAAACAGGTTTGGGGACATCGAGCGGGTCACGGGCTTCGCGTTTCCGCATGAGATCCTCTTCGTCCAGGCCAATCCGAACGGCACGGTCCATGTGCGCCTCGCGGAGGGAAAGATACTTGAGGGGGTGCGGCGAACGCTAGGCGATCTGGAAATCCTGTTGCGGCCGCATGGTTTTTTTCGTGTGCACAAGAGCTTTCTCGTCAATCTGGCGCGTGTACATGCCCTGAAACCTCGTCCTGGCGATGAGGCTTACAAGGTCGCGCTCGACGGCGTGGACAAAGAGATCCCCGTCGGACGGCAACGCTTTGCGGCTCTGCGGGCGGCCCTGGAAAAGCCGGAAGACTGACAGACCTGAGGGCCGATCGATCCTTAAGGAACAGAAGTTAGCTGGGCTACAGAGGTGGCGCTGGCGAGCTCATGGCTCTTAAATAGCGCGCTGTCGGGCAGATCGATCTCCTCGTGCAGGCTGCTCCAGCTCTAGTTTCCGGCGAGTACCTCAATCCTGCGCATGACTTCGCCGTTCAAACGTCCTGGACTCAGAGTGGATCGCGCCGCCCTTGCGCTTTATCCTAATTTGGGCACAGTAGACTGTCTGGCTACCATGCTTCTTTCTCGGTTTTATAGTGAGGGATGCCACGGGGATATTGGGTCATTTTTGTATCCCCCTAGTGTAATGTCCCTTAAATAACTTTACAGTTAAGCCGCCTTCTTTTTTCCCTCGGGGCAGGGTGGATCTGGGCTTGATCTGCTCCATCTTGACCCGCGCCCGCTCGATCTTCTTGATGATGTCC
>JBOIEG010000867.1:0-2601 GCA_050740915.1 Gammaproteobacteria bacterium
ATTCACGTTTTGTCCACGGACGAAGAGCTTTTTAGTACTCGCAGTCGGTGGGCAAAAGGTGAGTAACTCCGGCCCGACAGGCTCGTTGCACGCACAATCTCGGTTCGTCTATCAAGCGCGTTACCGGTTGGGGGGGGTTATCAATGCGTTCAGGCAAAAATACCTGTAACGACCTTCTATCCGTGCCGGCTTGAGCCTAGCACCCCATGCTGCATACGCGACAAGCGCGTTAAGAACACCCGTTCGAAGAAGCGCCCCATCTCAAAAACGGTGAGTGAATCTTCGCTCACCCAGGCCCCTCACGGGCGCTTCTACCCACCTTCACACCTGACAGTCGCATCTCTACCCTATCTCGTCTTCTAAAGACTGAAATCGCGATTTGACTAAACCTTTTTCAACTCGGCACCCTCAGGCACCAGACCCTCTTCCAGATACCGCCATAACGCAATGAGCAACCGACGCGCTAAGGCCACGATCCCCACCCGACGCATCCGTGACCCCCCGCCGGCGAAACGCTCCCGAAACCATCGACTCAGAGCCGAGTCAGGCTGATAACGCAGCCACAACCACGCGAGCTCGATCATCATCGTACGGACCCGCCGATTCCCGGCCTTGCTAATGCCTTGGTCTCTTCGGCTCTCACCGCTGGCATAGGGGGTCCCTGTCAAGCCCGCTGAAGACGCGAGCTCTCGGCGATTACGAAACCGCCGCCAGCCGAAAAACTCCATCACCAGCACCCAGGCGCTGCTCGGGCCCATCGCGCGCAAGAGCATCAGCCGAGCCACTCCCTGTAAACTCTTGACGTCCGCTTGTTTGAGCCGTTCCGTCCGGGTCTTCTCCAGCAGACGCAGTTGCTCCTCAACCATCTTCAGACGGGTATATTCCCGCTCGAGCTCTCCCTTGAGCTCAGCGGGCAAAGGGCAGCCATCCCACAGCGACAGCGTCTCGAGACGCTTCAGAAAATCCCGGCCCGGCTCCAGGAGAATCCCTTGCGTCACTAACAAGCTTGTTAACCGATTCCGGTGGGCCGTACGCTCCTTCCTCAGCCGCTCCATCTCGCGATGGCCCCGCCGCGCATCTTCCTCTTCCACACTCGGCACCCGCACCACGCTCCACAGACCCCGCTCACCACCCCAATAACGCACCAGCATCGTCAACAATCTATCCCCGTCCAGCCGGTCAGTCTTTGCACGGCGCCCCCGCCGATTGGTCTCAATGCTCGAGGAATCTACCACTTGATTCTCAATTCCAAGACTGACCAGATACCGGTGCACCCAGAAACCATCCCGGCCCGCCTCGTAACAGCTGACTGTATGGGCATCCTGGTGCAATCCAAACCGCTCCTTGGCTTTCCGTATCGCCTCGCCTAACTCCATACGGTGCCCCGCCTCAATCGTCACCTGCCGGCGTTTCACCCCGTCGCCAAACACCAACTTCCAGTGCTTGTGACTCAACTCCATCGCCATGTACAACACCCGCTCGCTTGCGCTATCGTTTCTCTTTAGGGCCGCTCGATTCATCTTTGGTCTCCTTTAGCTGTTTAATGAACCGCTAAAGGGTATATCGTAGTGGCCCTACATAGCATCTCAATTAGTATCAAGGCGCTGGAGCGGACCGGCATGAACGGCCATGGAGCGGAAGCCGGCACGCCGGCCGCTCAGCGCCCAGCCGTTAGCCGTAATGAAGAGAGAAAGGACTCGTGAGGATACAGTACTACATTGATCCCGAAACGGAGTTACCCCATATCTATCGCCACGAGGTCTCGGAAGCAGAGGTGGAGGAGGTGCTACGACGAGCTGGAGAGGATCGGCCGGGGCGCGAAGGATCGCGGGTAGCAATTGGCCGCACTTCGGGTGGGCGGTATTTGCGGGTAATCTATGTGCCAGATCCGGAACCAGACAGTGTGTTTGTTATTACGGCGTACGAGCTTCGCGGTAAACCCCTTACAGCCTATAGGCGACGTCGGAGGAAAGGTAAATGAAGCAGAGTAAATTCCCCCCTGGATGGGATGAGGAGCGCATCAAACGGGTCCTTGTCCACTACGAATCACAAACGGAAGAAGAAGCGGTGGCAGAGGACGAGGCTGTGTTTGAGGCGGCAGATCAGACTGTAATGGAAATCCCCACCGAACTCGTTCCTAAGGTTCGAGAGTTGATTGCCAAGCATCAAGCGGCGTGAAGCACGGCTAACCAGCCGCTGTAGAGGGATGGCTCCTAACGTCGTCGCCTCTCAGCTTTATTCATTGTCGCGCCAAGAGAAGCTTGGCGTATCTTGCAGGGTGAGAGTCCCTGTCGGGTAAGGGCTAGCCACCCACCCGTATCGAGTCTTGCGTCTGTGGCGGAGTCGAGGGAGCGGCGAACAAGACAGGCGAAGCGTAGACAGAGCATCCTGTAGGCCGTAGGGGTGACGCGCACCCTGAAGTGCTGGTACAGCTTCGAGATAAGCTTGTTGTGGATGGCGAGGGTTTTAACGTGCCCGAAGCCAACACGAAACACCCGGAATGGTGAGGGTGTGGAGGTCCGCCGGAGTCCTCAGGCCGTGGCATGCAGGAAGAGATACGTCGAAGAACTTGGGAGGCCCCATCGACTCCTGCCGGAGGGA
>JBOIEG010000868.1:0-3317 GCA_050740915.1 Gammaproteobacteria bacterium
TTAAGGGCGTCTGAGGAAAACAACGATTCTGACGCAAGTCCTACAGGCTCTGGCTGTGGATATATGGACAACTTCCCTGTTGCCCACATACCCACAGCCCAACAGATTTTTTGATACCCAAAATTTCAGACCTATAGAACGTAACTTTATTCCAAGTAATGAATCAGATGCATAAATACGCCTCAGATCAGTACCCACAAATTCTGCGGAGGAGGCGTATTTTTCTACAGTCAGGAGGCTTGGAAAGCATTCAGCCGCTCTGGCCCCTCGATCCGCCGCCGCTCTATTACACTCTGGAGGGCGGGCTCAGCGTGTACTTTCATCCCGCCGATTTTATTCAGGTAAATGCAGACCTAAACCGCCTCATGGTGGTGCGGGTGTTGGAGTTGCTCGATGTGCAGCCTTCGGATCGCGTGTTGGAATTATTCTCGGGGATAGGCAATTTTTCCTTGCCCATCGCCAAGCGTGCAGCGACGCTCACGGCCCTGGAGGGGGATGCGGCGTTGGTCGACCGGGCCGATGCTAACGCAAAGCGAAACGAGATCGACAACATCCAATTCCGCCTAGCCGATCTAGCCGATCTAGCCGATCTAGCCGATCCGCGATCCTGCGCCCTCGAGGAGGCGTACGATAGTTTGCTCGTGGATCCGCCGCGTACCGGGGCACTGGAGGTGATCGAGGCGCTAGAGCTTGAAACAGTGAGGCGGCTCGTGTATGTGTCCTGTAACCCCGCGACCCTGGCCAGAGACGCCGCCATCCTGGACGACAAAAAGGGCCTCAAGCTCTCCTGCTTGGGCCTCATCGATATGTTTCCGCATACCAGCCATGTTGAGACCGTGGCCTTGTTTGAGCACCGCTAGTGTCGTAGTGCCTCGCAGTACCCCCATCCCTTCCCTCCCCCTAGCAGGGGGAGGGAAGGGATGGGGGTCGAGGGCTTGCCTCGTCGTCACTCTTTTAGCGTTCGGCTTACTGCAGGCCGGATGCGCGCCAGAGCCGCGCCACAGCATCCGCTTTGGGCTCGCTACCGCGCCTATCAATTTAGATCCGCGGTACGCAACGGATGCCGTTTCCGACCGCATCGCACGGCTTCTTTTTGCTCGGTTAGTCGATTTTGATCCGCACTTTCAGCCCATCCCAAGCCTCGCCTCGTGGCGAGCGCTCACGCCGTCTCGTTATCGGTTTGTTTTGGGCCACCGGTGGCGGCGCTTCCATGACGGCCATCGTCTGACGGCTAAGGACGTGCAGGCGACCTACGCCTCGGTGTTGCAAGGCCAAGTCGCCTCTCCTCACCGCGGTGCGTTGTCCATTATCCAGCGCATCGAGGTCTTGGATGACGATACGGTAGAATTTTATTTGCAGCGATCAGATCCGCTTTTGCCCGGCCGCTTAGGGATAGGAATCTTACCGGCGCACCTGATCGCAAAAAATCATCCGTTCAACACACGCCCTGTCGGTAGTGGTCCTCTGAAACTGCTTGCGTGGTCCACCCCCGGTCGGCTGGTATTGGAGCGACCAGCGGACGGACAGCGCATTGAATTTTTCACCGCGCAAGACCCCACGGTGAGGGTGCTCAAGCTACTCAAGGGTGAGATCGATCTCTTTCAAGACGATATCCCCTATGAGCTCGAGGCTTGGCTTGCGGAGCGCAAGGAGGTGAGCTTATCCCGCGTGTCGGGTACCACGATGAATTATCTGGGCTTCAATCTTCGCGATCCCGCCGTGGCCGAGCCTCTGGTGCGCCAGGCCATCGCCCACGCCATCGATCGCGATGCCATCATCCGCTATGTCCTGAAGGGCGCGGCACGCAAAGCGGCTTCCGTGCTGCCGCCAGAGCACTGGGCGGGCTATCGAGGAGCGGGTTCTCCTGCTTATGATCCGGAGAGGGCGCAGTCTCTGTTGCAACAAGCCGGTTATTCCGACGCCCTTCCCTTGCGCATCACCTATACCACCTCTAATAATCCGTTTCGCGTGCGACTCGCCACCATCATACAATACCAGTTAGCGAGAGTGGGGATCCAAACCGAGATCCGCAGCTATGATTGGGGTACTTTATACGCGGACATCAAAGCGGGGCGGTTTCAGATGTACAGTCTCTCTTGGGTGGGTTTGAAAATCCCGGATATTTTTCGCTACGCATTCCATAGCTCGGCGCTGCCCCCGGTCGGCGCCAATCGCGGTCGGTTTTCAAGCCGACTGGCAGATCGGCTGATCGAAGCGGCGGAGCAAAGCGAGGATCCGGTCGAGCAGGCGCGGCTGTACCTGCGGCTCCAGTCCCATCTCTTGGAGCAGCTACCCTACGTGCCGCTCTGGTACGAAGACGTTACCTTGGTGGCACGCCGGGGGTTGACACCCTATCCTCTGGCCGCGGACGGAAACTATGATGGACTCATCGCTATTCGCTGGGGTAAGAATGGAGCGCGGATCGCTGCGAATTGAGATCAACATAGCCCAGCAGAAGCTGAGCCTGCTGGAGGGCGAAGAGGTGCTCGCACAGTATTCGGTGTCGACGGCGGCGAACGGTCCTGGTGAAGTCCAGGACAGCGAGTGCACGCCGCGCGGGCATCATGTGATCCATGAGAAAATCGGGGCAGAATGCCTCTTCAATACGGTTTTTATCTCCCGTGAGCCGACCGGAGAGATCTACGCGCCGGCGCTGCGCGGACAGTTTCCCGGGCGCGACTGGATCCTGACCCGTATCCTCTGGTTGCGTGGCACTGAGCCCGGGCGAAATCTCGGCGGCAACGTCGATTCCATGAGCCGCTATATCTACATCCACGGCGCGCCAGAAGCTGTACGAATGGGCAGGCCCGGTTCCCGAGGCTGCATCCGCATGCGCAACCACGATGTCGTGGAGCTATTCGACCGGGTGGCGGTGGGAACGGCGGTCATCATCGGTGAATAGCTGGAAGTGCTGGAGGTAGGCCAGTCAACGTAATAGCGATGAATGCGGCACCACAATCTCCTTCCGCTCGATGGGGGAGGGCAGGGTGGGGTGAAACCGCCTTGGCTGATTTGGGGGTAGTCAACGCACCATTTTAGAGCGAATCTTCAATGCATTTCGCTACACACCTGTGGCCTTGCACGAGAACTCTATGATTAGGTGGAAAAAATGCTCTTTTATCTCTATGGCATGTGAGATGCTAAACTAAGCAATTGGGAGGGCTCTTTTCGAGCAGCGGCTAGGATGGCCACATACGTAGGATCTTTAAACTTATTGAATTATAAGGGGAACTAACGAGGTTTCACTCGATCCCATAGAGCAATCAAGCACGATTGACTCTAGTCATAAGGGGGACCGAGTGAAACAACGACAAGCT
>JBOIEG010000869.1:0-4109 GCA_050740915.1 Gammaproteobacteria bacterium
GTAGCCACTCATCGACCGACGGCGGCAGCAGGTAGGGTGTGTCACGATCGCATTGACGGAAGTGGCTCATGCACGTTCGCTCATTGAATCCATTGCCGATCCGATCGGTTTGCACATCAAAAGTTCCACCTTAAGTCCGACAGGCTCCTAGCGGTTCCTTGTGAGAACGCGCTGTCCGACAGCCGGTGGGGGATAGGGGGTGCAAAAAGCGACAGTTTCGACCGGGGAGCGGCGCGCCAGGTACGCCTAATTCAGCGCCTTTATTTCCCGAATCAATTCGCCCGCCGCTTTCTGGCCATCGCCAAAGAGCATGCGTGTGTTGTCGCTGAAAAACAGCGTGTTCTCGACCCCTGAGAAGCCCGTGCCCCGCCCACGCTTGATCACGATGCAGTTTTTGGCCTTATCCACGTCGAGGATAGGCATGCCGTAGATCGGGCTGGTCTTGTTCGTGCGCGCGTCGGGGTTGACCACATCGTTGGCGCCAATCACCAAGGCGACATCGGTTTGCGGAAACTCCGGATTGATATCCTCGAGATCGTAGATTTTGTCGTAAGGCACGCCGGCTTCCGCTAGCAGAACATTCATATGCCCCGGCATGCGTCCCGCTACCGGATGAATAGCGAATTTCACCCTCACGCCCCGTTCCTCGAGCAGTTCGCTCATCTCCCAGATTTTGTGCTGAGCCTGGGCGACCGCCATACCATAGCCCGGCACGATGACGACCTTCTCCGCAAACGCCATCATGATGGCGGCGTCATTGCCCTCGATCGCCTTCATCTCACCCAGCTTCTCGGCGTCGATTTGGACTTCCACCGTGCCCAGACCGGAGAACAGGATGTTGGTGATGGACCGGTTCATGGCTTTTGCCATCAATTGGGTCAGTAAAGTACCGGCGGCACCGACCACGGTTCCGGCGATGATCATTGCCGCATTATTGAGCACAAATCCCTCGAAACCCACTGCGAGCCCGGTCAATGCGTTGTAGAGCGAGATCACGACGGGCATGTCGGCACCGCCAATGGGCATCGTTACCAATACCCCGAGCACTAGCGTCACGGCAAAGAACAGCATGACCACAGAGATCGGTGCGTTCCCGAGCACCATGAACAAGCCGCAAATGAGTGCGATGACGCCTAGGGCGTAATACGCGTATCGTTGTTTCTCCTTGTCGAGCAAGGCGCCCCGCTTGAACAATTCTTGCAGCTTGCCGAAGGCCACCATGGAGCCCGAGAACGACACGGCGCCGATCAGCCCGCCGACAACGGCGAGGAACAACGCGCCGGTGCTATGTGTCACATCGTGTTTGATCAACTCCACGGCCGCGATCCCAGCGGCGGCACCACCGCCCATGCCGTTATACAGCGCCACCATCTGCGGCATCCCCGTCATGGGGACCTTTTTTCCGGAATACCAGGCCGCGGCGGCGCCTATAGCGATGGCGAGGACCATCAGTCCCCTGTTCTGCATATCCGGCCAGAAGAAGGTGATCAAGACGGCTACGAGCATGCCAGCCCCGGCCCAAACGATGCCGTCTCGCGCAGTCACTGGAGAGCTCATGCGCTTGAGCCCGACGATAAACAGCACCGCCGCGCCGAAGTATGCGATTTGGATTAGGACATTCATGCGTTATTCCTTATTTTTCTTCTTGCTGGTTGTGAACATCTCTAGCATGCGCTCAGTGACCACGTAGCCGCCTACCGCATTGCCCGCGGCCAGCACCACGCCGATAAACCCAATCGTAAGCTGCAACGGGCTTTGCGGATCTGCGAGACCTAAAGCTACCATCGAGCCGACCAGCACGATCCCGTGCACAAAGTTCGAACCCGACATCAACGGGGTGTGCAGGATAACCGGCACCCGGCCGATCACTTCATACCCGGTGAACGCGGCAAGCATAAAGATGTACAAAGCGACAAATCCGGTGATCTCGACCATCATGCTCCTCCTTCGACCAATTGGCGGGTGGGTGCGTGCTTGATTTCGCCATCGCGGGTCAGGGTAGTGTCACGCAATACCTCGTCTTCCCAGTCCGGCGCGAGCGTGCCGTCCGAAACCATCAAGGCGATCAGGTTGTATAAGTTCTTCGCATAGGTCTCGCTCGCGTGCACCGGCACGGAGCTCGGCACGTTCAAGGGACCGCAGATATCAACCGCGTTACCACGCACCACTTTTCCCGGCTGGGTAAGCTCACAGTTACCCCCTCCTTCCGCAGCCAGATCCACAATTATCGACCCGGGCCGCATAGCCACCACCATGTGCTTAAAGATTATCTTCGGAGAAGGCCGTCCGGGGATCGCGGCCGTGGTGATGACGACATCGGCCTGAGCGATGTGTTTCGCCAGCATGTCCTGTTGTTTTTGTTTCTCCTCTTCGGTCAGCTCGCGCGCGTAACCCCCTTCGGCCTCGGCTTTAATATCGGCCTGGAGAAATTTAGCGCCCAAAGACTGAACCTGCTCCTTGGTCGCCGTGCGCACATCATAGGCTTCCACCATTGCGCCCAAGCGTCTGGCGGTGGCGATCGCCTGTAATCCCGAAACGCCCGCACCGATGATGAGGAACTTGGCCGGCCGGATGGTGCCGGTCGGCGTGGTCAGCATAGGGATCATCTTGCCCATCCGTGCCCCTGCCATGAGAACGGCCGCGTAACCCGCTATAGACGCCTGGGACGACAGAGCGTCCATGGCTTGCGCGCGCGAGATCCGCGGCACCAGCTCCATCGCCATCGCCGTGATCCGCCTATCCCTAAGGTACCCTATCAGGTCGGTTTCTTTGTGTGGATTCAGAAATCCCATTAAGATGCTGCCTTCGCGCATTTTTTGCGCTTCCGCAAGCGAGGGCGGCTGCACTCGCAAGACGATGTCCGCATCCGCGTACAGCGCCCCAGCGTCCTCGGCGATCGTGGCGCCGGCGTCACGATAAGCGTCGTTGGGGTGATGGGCATTGGCGCCAGCTTCGCTCTCTATCACCACCTCAGCCCCAAGTTTGACTAAGCGGCTGACCACCTCGGGCACGCTGGCAACGCGTTTCTCTCCCTCCGTGCGCTCTCTAGGTACGGATATTTTCATAGGCGTGAACCCCTTCGCGATTCGTAATTAGCGATTACCTTATTGTTATTCCCAGGACGCGTCCTTCTTTGCCATTTGGAAGGGGAGGAAGCAACACCGGGCGCGCCCTGGCGTGCACCCGCACTCTCGAGGTCGGGTACATTTAGCAATTATCACGTTTATTGTAAAGCACTTTGCCGAAACGGTCGAACTGGAGATGGCGTGACTGCCTGGACCTACGCTAAGCAGACGAAGGGCTGAGTCATCGCGAGCGCCTCGTTTTCAACTCAGCGAATCGGCGCGTCAGGCTCTCTGCGATCTTCGCGGCCGCATCGGCAGCGTTCGAATCCGTTCGCCGGTCAGGGTGAACAGCGCGTTGCAAACGGCTGGAGCGATTGGCGGGACAACCGGCTCACCGACCCCGATCGGCGCTTCCTGTGAGGGCACAATATGCACTTCGATCTTCGGCATCTCGTTCATTCGCAGCACTGTGTAGTCGTGGCAATTGCTTTGCTCGACGCGTCCTTCCTTCAAGGTGATCGCCCCGTGCAGTGCGGCGGCGAGGCCGTATAGCCGATTCCGCCTTCCATTTGCGCCCGTATGACGTCGGGATTGACCGGAACGCCGCAATCCACCGCGCACACCACGCGCTCCACGCGAAACGAGCCTTCTAACTTCATCGAGACTTCGGCAACCTGAGCGACGAAAGCCTTGAACGACTCCTGCACGGCGACGCCACGCGCGTGGCCTTTCGGCAGCGGCGTCCCCCAATTCGCCTTCTCAGCGGCGAGGTTGGTAATGCGGTGCCAACCGCTTGGCGAGGTAATTCGCGTTGAGAATGGTCACCAGTGTAGCGCGGCGCAGGCCAGTGTTTCCCATCATCGCGATATACGCCCAGGATATGGTGAGGACGGTTCTCGATCGGTCTCTAGGTGTCTCTCATACGTAGGATCTTTAAACTTATTGAATTATAAGGGGAACTAACGAGGTTTCACTCGATCCCATAGAGCAATCAAGCACGATTGACTCTAGTCATAAGGGGGACCGAGTGAAACAACGACAAGC
>JBOIEG010000870.1:0-1307 GCA_050740915.1 Gammaproteobacteria bacterium
TGGCCGCGCAGTAAGAATCGCGGGCGGCCGGGCACGCCGGCGGAGGTGGCGCTGCGCTTAATGTTGCTCAAACACTTGAAGAACTGGAGCTATGCGGAGCTGGAACGGGAAGTACGCGCGAACCTGATCTATCGGCAGTTCACGCGCATTGGGCTGGAGCGGGTACCGGATGAAAAGACGATGGTGCGCTTGGGGCAAGCGTTGGGGTCAATTACCAAACAGTTGCATGAGCGGGTGGTAATGCTGGCGGCGGCGAAGAAAGCAGCGCGCGGGCGGAAGTTGCGGATCGATACGACGGTCACGGAAAAGAACATTCGCTACCCGACGGACAGCCAATTGTTGGGCGACGGCATTCGGGTGATCACGCGGACGATTGCGAAACTGAAGACGGTGGTTGGGGAGACAGAGTTGAAGTTTCGCAATCGCGCCCGCAGTGTCAACCGCCGCTTGCTGGAGATTGCCCGGGCGGCGCGGCAACAGGGCGAAGGCGGGAAAGAGAAACTGCAACGGAGCTACGGCAAGCTGCTGACGACGGCGCAACGAGTAGTCGGAGCAGGCGAGCGGGCGGCGCAGGAGTTACTGACCAAGGTCAAGCGCCGAAGGAACAAACAGCAGCAAGCGAAAGCAGTGGTCCTGGCGCGGCAGACGGCAGCGACGATTGCCCTGGTGCGGCGCGTGATGGCCCAAACTAAAGCCCGGGTGTTCGGCGGCGACCAGCATTATGCCGGCAAAGTGCTGAGCATCTTCGAACCCGACACGGAAGCCATTCGCAAAGGGAAGGCCAATAAGCCCACCGAGTTTGGCAAGCTGGTCAAAATTCAAGAAGCGGAAAACCAGATCGTGGTTGACTACGAAGTCTACGATGAGCGGCCGGATGATGCGTCATTGCTGCTGCCGGCGATCGAAAAACACAAAGCCGTGTTTGGGCGCGCGCCCCGGCTGTTAGCAGCCGATGCCGCCTTCTTCAGCGCCGCTAACGAAACCGGGGCAGAAGCAGCCGGAGTGCAACAGGTAGCTATCCCCAGCAAGGCCACCAAATCCGCGACGCGGCGCGCACGGCAACACCAGCGCTGGTTCCGGCGCGCGCAACGCTGGCGCGTAGGCTGCGAAGGTCGGATCAGCGTGCTCAAAAGAAAACACGGCATCACTCGCAGTCGTTACCAAGGTCGCCAAGGAATGCAACGTTGGGTCGGACTGGGCGTGATTGCGAATAACTTGATCGCCATCGCCGACTCAAGTTGACGTTCAAAGCCCCCAGCAACTCGAAAAAAGAAAAGGAAAAAAAAAGAGCCAATGAAATGATCGGA
>JBOIEG010000871.1:0-1344 GCA_050740915.1 Gammaproteobacteria bacterium
CGTTATTCCTCGGAACTCCGCGCTAATCGACTACCCGCAGGCCAGATAGCTGTCCTCTCGCGCACAGTCCTGGCTCGGATTCTGCGCCTCGATAGGCGCACTGGAATCTCGGCCAAGGCGGATCTGACAGCGCCTCCACAGACCTGCCGAAAGGACACCATCAAGCGCGGTGTGCCCGACATCGCACTCAGCACCCGTAACACCTCGCCCTCCGAGAGCACCACCGGCAGGTTCGTCTTGCGCTGCACTCGCGTCAGTCCGTCGAACCACCCGGGGTCGGTTTCCAGCACCCGTTTATAGAGAAACAGCAAGGCATTGAGTGCCTGAGACTGAGTGCTCGCCGAGACCCCGGTTGTTGGAGTTGAATAGTTAGGTTGCCTTGAACGCTGCGGCCGAAAAGTACAAAAACTCGATAGACGCTAAATTGAAGTGTCGACGGGCACTGATATTGACCGCACCTCTATGGCGAGCAGCGACAAACTGCGGCTCTGTTTGTAGCGAATTACTAATCTAGTTAATCCACCACTCGATCTGGAATAGTCGATGGCAGTGCTACGACCAATATAAGAGAGGCAACCCAGCGACCGAGCGGAAGAATGCACTTTCGTGGCGCAGTTGGAACTTGATATTTACATTCGCCATTGGCGCGATCACTAGCCGTTATTTGCGTTCTTAATGGCCACTGACCAATTGTTTGCTTTCCGGCAGATGCAACGGTCTTTATCGCTTTCTGACCAGTCGCTTTCGGCCAAATGCAGACGTTCATCGCCGTTGAGTTGATCTCTTATTAAGCTCGAAACTGCTTCAGCCTATGGGCGAAGTTTTTCACTAAAAAGTCGACAAAGGAAGTAAGTTTTGGGGCTAACTGCCGCTCCTTGGGAAATACAGCGTGGATTGGACGTGCAGGTGGCACATACTCTTTCATTAACTCGATCAGTCGCCCCGCTTCAATATCCGGCCTCAGTAATTCTTTAGGCATCATGATTAATCCCAATGCCTTTGACAGCGGCGGTACGCAACGCCTGTGCGTTATTGGATTCAAACCTCGGTACTGGACCTGTTTTCGATCCCAACTGTTTTTGCATGAGCCTCCATCCGCTTTGGCTTCGCCAATTGGTAAAGCCCAGGCATTGGTGCTGAAGAAGATCTTCCGGCGTTTTTGGCAGGCCCGCCTTAGCTATGTAATCAGGAGAGGCGCAGACTGCCAATTCGAACCCCCCCTCTGTGCCAATATGACTGAGACATCTTTCCCCGTGTAAATTAATGTCGAGGGCGGGGAGGATGAACATGAGTCGATTTAGAATGAATTCCATGTCAACCAGCGTGAATAGTGTGACTGCTGCG
>JBOIEG010000872.1:0-20156 GCA_050740915.1 Gammaproteobacteria bacterium
GCAGCAGGTTGCGCCGATGCTCCAGAGGCTGGGTGCCTTGCCCGAGGATCTGGGCGAGGTCACGCAGCTGTTGGCCGACGCCGGCTACTTCAGTGAGGCCAACGTGAGCACCTGTATCGATGCACAATCGACCCCTTGCTCGCCGCTGGGCGTGAGTCGCATCACCTGCCTTGGCAAAAACGCTTCAGCGAGCCACCGCCGCTGGCTGAGTCGGCCGATGCGGTAGAACGGATGCGGCATCGTATGAAGACCCGTGCCGGGAGCGCGCTGTACGGCAAGCGCAAGCACACGGTGGAGCCGGTATTTGGCATAATCAAGGCGGTGATGCGGTTCCGGCAGTTTCTGCTGCGTGGCGTTGAAGCCGTACGGGGAGAGTGGTCGTTGGTGACGATGGCGTGGAACATCCGCCGGCTGGCGGTGCTGGCGGGCTAAAAGGCGGGCCGAGAAGAGTCTGTCCATCATCAACTCACGGAGTCGATTGCCTTGATGACCACCCGAACCTCGATTTTGGCGCTCAACACGCACGTTATGGCTTTGGTGTTCAACTTAAGTCCGACAGGCTCCTAGATATCGGGTGCGGATGGGAAGCCCGCTTACTCAAGCAGATTGAGCCTTGGATCGATCATGGTATTGGAATCGATTTTAAGGCACCTGAGATCAAAACCAAGAAGCTTGAAACGCTGTCCACTCGGCTTGACAAGCGCCTGCCATTTCCTGACGAAAATTTCGATGTCGTTACCATGCTCGCCGTATTGGAGCATCTAGATCATCCGGAGGCGATCGTTAGGGAATGTTTTCGTGTGATGAAGCCGCACGGCAGCTTGATATTGACCGTACCGAGTTGGTTGGCGAAACCGGTGCTGGAATTTCTGGCGTTCAGATTGGGTATAATTAATCGACAAGAAATCCTCGACCACAAGCGGTATTTTGACCGTGGAGAATTGTGGGATCTATTCAGCGAAAACGGTTTCAAGATCAAATATCATCGTTATTTCCAATTTCGCATGAACAACATTCTTGTGGCAATCAAGTAACGCACAAGAATCGGTAACCCCAGTACCCACTTACTAACATTGGCGATCGTCGCCTGTGTAAAACTGGATATTCGGACAGCGCGAGCAGATCGCCGATGTCCTCGGTGGACAGCCAGTTCTGCGGCAACTGCTACCAGCCTCTTGTCATGAACCGGTGGGGCAAGGATGATATGGTTTCTTTTTTGCGCAAACGTCATGCGTTGAACCCATGCGTGATCCCGAAGGTAGAGCATTCTCGGATATTCTCAATGCGTATTTGAGCCGGCGTTCGCTGCTGAAAGCCACTTGGCTCACCGTGGGTACGGCTTTACTCGGAGCACCCGGGAGATCGCCGCGCTCGCAGTGCCTACGCGGGACATCGCAGACGATTTTTCCTTCCATGAGCTGCGGCACGGGGTTGATGAGAGTCTCCATGTCTCACCGGGCTACGAGGTGCAAGTGCTTATTCGCTGGGGCGATCCGGTGCTAACGGTGGCTTATTTTTCAAACGGTTATCTGTTCGAAACCTACGCGGCGACTCCTTATACCGCAGGGCACTTCGAATTAATCGAAGTGCCCTATTCGAGTCCGTGCCCTTTACCTCGGCATCCCATTCATCCTAATCGAACAAACTAAACTTGCACCATGACGACGACGAGGCCTTTTGGAAGCGAATCCTGTGTAATTTTTAAATTACCCCCGGATAGTTCGCTTAAGCGGCTGCGCTCCACCTTGCGCGCGAATTCATCCGTCACCGAAGAACCCGTGCGCGACATGAGATATAGCTACCTGGACAGTTTTGACTGGCGCTTGTATGACGCCGGGATGGTGTTAGCCAGCGCGCGGCAGGAGGACTATTTGCGGTTGCGGCTGTGTTCTCTCGCCGAGCCATGGTGCTATACCACCCCCTCACAAGCGTTTTGCCCAAAGCTCGCGAATGAAATCACCGATCCGCGTTTGCGGGCTCTGGTTGCCCGCGCGGTCAATGGCCGTGCCTTACTTCCGTTAGTGAGCGTGAATTGCCGGGAGCGCCTGTTCCGCATCCTGAACAAAGAAGGCAAGACCGTGGTCAAGCTGCAGGTTTGCAAGGAGCGCTTGGGATCCCGCGGGCACCGTGACACATCGGATTTTGGCTCATGGCTGCGGCTGAGCGCGGTTCGTGGTTGCGAGAAAGTGTTGGAGAGATGGCGTGCCCTTGTCTGTGGCGATTTGGGCGCTACGCCGCAGCATCCGTTTATTCGCTATCTCGCAGCGGTCCGTAGGCAACCCGGCGATTACTCCTCCAAGCTGGACATCCGACTTGAGGAAGCCCAGCGGGCAGATGCGGCCGCGCGTGTGATTCTGCGTCACCTGCTAAAAACGATGACGGCGAACGAAGATGGGATATGCCGCGATCTAGACCCCGAATTCCTGCATGATTTCCGGGTGGCCGTCCGGCGCACCCGCTCTTTGCTCGGACAGGTAAAATCGGTTTTCCCAGAGCCGCGCTTGCGCCGTTTCCGGGCTGAGTTTGCCTGGTTGGGTCAGGTGACGGGCACGGCGCGCGACATGGATGTGTACCTTTCCAAGTTCACCGGATTCAAGACCAGCTTGCTCGCGACATTCCAGGAGGATCTGACGCCTTTGCTTGGCCACCTTCGCGCGCAGAAGGATCTGGCGCAGCGGGACTTAGTTCGGGCATTGCGATCCAGTCACTACAGAAAGCTTAAGCAAGACTGGCTAGCGTTGCTCGATGCCGAGGTGCCGAAACGCTCAAGCTTGGCAAACGCGACCCGCCCCATTAAGGCGGTCGCCGATGATCGCATTCGGCGCGTTCACCGCCGGGCGATGAAAGAAGGCAAGCAGATCCGCGAAGACAGCGCGCCACCTATGCTGCACCAACTTCGCAAAACCTGCAAAAAGCTGCGCTATCTGCTGGAGTTCTTCCACAGCCTTTACCCTGGTGATGCGATCGAGGATTTGCTAGAGCCCTTGAAAAAACTACAAGATAACCTGGGTGACTATCAGGACTTGCAGGTGCAGCAGGAGGTTTTGCTCGGTTTTCGCCAAACCATGGACAGTAGCCCCGAGCTCACTCAGGCGAACCAGCACGCCATCGATCTCTTGGTGCAGACGCTAGCTAAACGGCAAAGTGCGGTGCGAACCGAGTTTCGGAGACGCTTCCGTGGCTTACAAAGGGAGCGCGGGCGATTCGAAACCCTGTTTAGCCCGAAGACGGCAGCGGCGCAAGCGCTCGCCTCGCGAGGTGGAAAGATCGAGCGCAACTAAGCCCCCTGCTAAGACTCCTCAATTTGTGCTGTGTTTGCCTGACTCACGCCAGATCGTGGTCTTGACAATGGGGTTCACCTTAGGCCGAGACGCAGCAGAAGTCAGCCACGAACCAGATTCTCTAGCCGTTTGCCCCCTTCTTCATTTCTACAACGTTATTCTGTGATTGTTCATTGAGTTTAGCATCTTCTATCCAAGCCTTTATAAATTCTTTACGATCTTCTGCAGGACAAAACCCTTGTGGAGAGACTTCCCCTTCTTCGAGAGCGCGAAGTTGCGCGTATATTACGGAAAACCGTTCCGTCTTACTGCTACTTAGGACTTCTTTCTCTTCCTTCAAGTATTCGCGCAATTCATTTATCTCCTGCTCTCTCTGATCACAGACAGCAACAGTTCGTTCATATGCCTGCCCAATGTACTTAATCGGATCCTCTAATATGTCCAGATGCTCCGGTTTCAAACTCTTAATGCGAGGCCCAATATCCGTGTCTTCACGAGCTAAATCGATTAAACGCTTGCCTCCTTCGCGAGCTTCTCTTGCAAGAGCTCGGACTCGTTCGTAAGCCTTTGAATAGCCCTGTAAGGCCAATAAGATATAGAGTGGCTCGGCGACAATGTGCTCTTTGCTCATTTCGATATTCTTCCGCATCCCCTCTTCATTTACGCGTAGTGCACTAATCGCCCTATTTAGACGGACCGTGCAATAATCGAGTGCCACAAAAAGCTCAGGGAGAAACCGTTGCGACGCCGAATTTGTAAGATCGCGTTGGTGTTCAGAGATTTGATCCATCAAGAGTGTTGTAATCCTAGGGGCAAAAGCCTTCCACATGCCCTTCACATTTTCAAAGTTCTTTGGATTTAGTTTGTGCGGCATTGTGGAAGAACCGACCGTGTCCGCAGAAAATTGCTCCTGTACCTCTGCTATCTCACTTCTGTGAAGATGGCGAATATCATCAGCCAAATTTGCAAGCACAGAGAAACAAGAGTGCGCTGCATAGCCGAGATCCGTTATGTACTCCGGCTGAACGACCTGACTTGATATGCTTCCAGGTGCCGGTTGAAGCCCAAGGTGCGAAAGAAAGAGTTTCTCGAACATCACGGCCCCGCGTGGCAGTTGGAGGGAAAGCGCATTATAAGCTCCCACCGCACCAGAAAGTTGCCCAGGAAGTTTCTGTCGAGTGTCTTCTAATAATTTTATACGTCCACCCAGACGGTCTACGTACAAAGCTATCGCAAATCCGAACGTAATAGGTTCAGCATGACGCCCATGTGTTCGTCCGATTTGAGGTGTTCTCGCGTGCTGCCGGGCAAGCTTAATTAGTGTTATTTGAAATTCCAGCAGATCCGGCAACAATATGTCACGAACAAATTCTTGAAACCGCAACGCATTTGCTGTGTCTGTTATATCAGAAGACGTTGAAAAAAGGTGTACAAAGCGCGCTGCGTCGCTACTTACCTTCCTGGCAATACAGTTCACTAAAGCACGAACAACGTGGCCCGTTTTCTTCTCTTCCTCATAGACCTCATCAGCCGTTACTGCGTCGCACGCTTTTGATATCTCGTCTGTGTGAGCTGGGGGGCACCACCCTAAATCAAAGAATGTCAATATAAGCGCCCGTTCAGCACGTGCTTGATATTTAATAAACGCTGCTTCAGATAAATATGGCTGTACGCGCTGAAAAACGTGTGGATCATCTCCGTAATAACGGAAATCGAGTGGGCTTACGAAATCGTATATGTTTCTCATAGTGTCCCCTCGGATTTACTAGTTGGATCATTAAAAATCTCTTTACGACGTTACGCTCCGACTGCCTTTGGCTTGCCACAATATTTTTGATACTCACTCCGTAAGGCAACCTTAAGAATCATTCCAGCGATTTCACTCTTTGATCTCCCACGATAAGGATTTGTCGGTTCATCTTTGTTGCTAAGCTCTTCGAGCAATAGCGATAAATCGGGATTGTCTTTTCTCAGATATATTGTAATAGCGTTTGCCACTTGCTTTACTCAGGCTAATCTTGCTGCCGGCGTACAGTACAGTACATTACCGTAGTGTATTACATAATATATCATTGTGTCTGAATTTGCGATGAGCTGGGACTTGAGCTTATGCGTTACTGCCACAACCAATATGCTGCAGCCGTCTATGCTCTTAGGCCGGACTAAGTGACGAGCGTCTCAATCCGCGAAATGTCGCCGATGGGACGTTTCGGTCGGTTAATTTGAGCGGACAGCTTCCTTTGTGCTACAAAGAAGCGTCTTCAAATGTTGATCCGAGCAAAGCCATTCGGCGCTCTTGACTGTAGGCATGGATTATGCCTTGGCATACGAAGGCGAGTCGAGTAAAACGGGAGGGGAGCTAAAGAAACTCAGTACAAGGAGAGTGAGCGATGGACAAACTCTTAGTTGGATTGCTTACCGTTTTCGTCGTAGCGATCCTGGGCTGTGCCTCCCCGGCAAAAACTGCAGCCGTGTCTCCGAACCTGCTGCAAGGATCTCAAAGAACACCGGCAACTTCGTACCAAAGAGCAGAACCCTCACCGGAGCTTGTAGCGGATAAGAACAAAGAGATCGTCTGTGCGACGTGGCTGCGCAAGCTGTGTGTCGTCGCGATGTATATGGACAAGCACTATATGGGAGAGTTCGACGGCGAAGCGCTGGTCGAAAAACTGATCCCGGTGATGTTTAAAGGGCTGGACCGCCATTCGGCTTATTTAGGCATCAACAGCGATCGTTCGGAAGCCAAACAGGGGAAGCAAAGAAAGAGGAAACGACAGCCAAGTAACAAACGATCCTTTTCGGGGATCGGAATAGAAGTTGACCCCGCGTACGGCGAAAAAAATGGGCTCCGAGTGACGCAGGTATACGAGAATTCGC
This sequence comes from Gammaproteobacteria bacterium, assembly GCA_050740915.1. GTDB lineage: Bacteria > Pseudomonadota > Gammaproteobacteria > JBOHHR01 > JBOHHR01 > JBOHHR01. Next base: position 6,159 of record JBOIEG010000872.1, read on the forward strand.
CGACAGAGAAAGCGGGTATTAGTCTTGGGGATATCATTACACACGCGAACGGCAGGCCGATTCCGGAAGAAGCGCTTGAAAATACGCTCGGCTTGCTTAAACGTGAGCACAAAAAGAGTATAACGCTTAAGATATGGAGGCTCTGTCGCGGAAAAACGTACCACGTAACGCTCGAAAGGGCGGAAATTAAATACTCGAGGGTGATTTCCAGGCCGCTCGGCGAGAGAATCGCCTATGTTCGCGTTCGCGATTTTGAATTTGGCGCAAGCAAACTCTTTTTGAACGCCATTCGGGATTTAAAACGAGCAGGTCCGCTCCAAAGGCTCATTATCGATCTGCGAGGAAACCCCGGAGGGTGGTTCGGCGAAGCCAAGAAAATCATGGGGCGTCTTCTACCGGGTGAGCGACTGTCGCACCAGAAGCGCGGCAAGGATGGCATTATATGGCGGGTTAAGCTTGCGGAAGGCGCACGGGATGAATTAAGCGGAGCGCCGATTGTTATTCTTATCAACCGCGGTTCCAAATCAGCATCCGAAGTGATGGCCGGAGCGCTGCAGGATCATCAGCGCGCGACCATTATGGGAGAGCGAAGTTACGGGAAGGGAACCGTTCAGTCGTTGATAGCGCTGGATAAACGCTCCGCGTTTCTGATGACCTTCCATCATTATTTTACACCGCAGGGTCACCCGCTGAATGGAGTTGGCATCACCCCGGACATTGCCGTTTCTGAAGTCGGCGCTCAATGCGGGGTCGACAACCAGCTCGAGGCCGCGCATGAATATTTAAACAACGTTTTGGGCAGGCTGTTTAGCCAGCGCGCTTCATGACCACCAGTAGCGCTTGATTCGACCATTTTAGCGGTTAGCACTAAGGTTCCTGACAAACAGAATCCTGTTATGCGGTTTTGGGTCATCCATCGGGTATTCGCGGTCTGCACGCTGGGTGCTTACGTCGCGCTGCTGGCCTATCTCGATTTTCCCGAAATAAAAGCGCAGGCGCTGCGGGCCATCGTTTGGCTCCTGGTTTACCTCCAGATCTTAAGACACGCGATGTTCGGAATGACCCTGGGCTACCATCGCTACTTTTCGCATTCGGCGTTTAAAGCCAAGCGGTGGTTTGAGCTCCTGTTGTCGTACTCTTGCGCGGCCGCGAATCAGGGGGGGATGTCCTGGTGGGCGGCCAATCACCGGCATCATCACGCGCACTGTGACACGCAAGAAGACCAGCATTCTCCCGTGGCGCAGTCGCTGGCCTACGCTTATATAGGATGGGCGAACGACCCGCGCATCGCCCGTCGACGCATTAAACTGCGTTACCCCGAGACGGAGTGGATGGATAAATGGTGCTTTTTGGTCCCGTGGCTGGAATGGTTGCTGGTGTGGTTTCTCACCGGCTCGCGCGCCTTTGCCACCTTGGTCGTGTTGCTGCCCGCTTGGCTGTCGCCGATCGGAACACTCTCGTTCAATATCGGCTCGCATGGAGGTGCGGCGGATGAAAAGGGTTGCACTGCAAAGACTTATATAAATTTCTCGGCATTCATCCTAGGCGAATACAAGCACCAGGACCACCACCGCTTTCCCGGCAAGGCGCGGCGCCCCGGCCCTGATTTAGCCTATCATCTTATCCTGCGTCCGATGGCGCGGCTCGGAGCGATCTGGGATCTGCGCGCGAGTTAAGAGCGTGTCCGAGCTATCTTAGGAAGATAAGCGACGGAACAAAGCTCAACGTGTTGCCACGGGAGAGAAGTTCTGGTGTGAAGACTTCCGAAGGCACGAAAATACCGTCTCACCACCGAGCCCTGTCACCTGCGCGAGGCAATCGGCACGAGCATGGGGTGGAAGCTCCCCTAAGCGAGAGACGGCGTCAAAAAACGATGGGAGGTGATGGCCTACGCTATCGAGCACGGCCTCGAACGCCCGCTCGAGATCGTGGTAAGTGGTCACGGCGGCGATCTTGGCGTTGTCCACATTCAACATCCACTCATCGTAGGCGTCAGAGCCGTTCCAGCGCTGCTTCCAGCGTCCGTATTTGTTGCGGAGATCGGACAATAGCGCCGCCTTGCCGGTACGCTTGCGGGCGTCGCTGACCGGCGCACGGTAGAGCTTATCGAGCTTCGCTTGAGCGCGCAGTACGAGAGCGATGAATTCTTGCCTACGTCGCCTTAAGTCGCCCTGCGGGCCGTCGCCCTTGTTTATATTTTTGTGTAAGAGCCAACGTCGCAAGCCCTCCCGAGCTACGGTATTGGCAAACGCCTCGTTAAAGGCCGTGTCGTTCGGAACATAGAGCTTCTGGTGGGCCAGCTCGTGCAAGATGACGGTCGCGAGGTGAGTGTCGTCGCCGTCGACCATGGTGGAGAGCACGGGGTCATCGAACCAGCGCAAGGTGGAGTACGCCACTGCGCCGTTTATGGTCACATCGTAACCGAGATCGTGCAGTTTTCGTGCATAGGCGCGTGCATCACTCTTGGAAAAATAACCGCGATAAACCACGCATCCGGCGACCGGAAAACAATAGCTCAATGGCGCCAATGACAATTCCGGCGTCGCATAGACGTTCCAGACCACAAAATCGCGCTCGACGTCCGCATAGCTAAGGTAGCTATCGTTCCTAGGCAGGGCGAGTGCCTGCGAAGCAAACTCTCGCAGTTCCAATACCACCTGCAAGCGCCGTTTAAGCTCCTGGGCTATATCGTCGCGGGACAACAATTCATGAATGGGGACGGTGCGGCGCATCAGATCGAGATGTCCGGCGGCCGATTGGAAATAGTAGCTGGTCTCGGGAAGCGCTTTACTTCCGAGAGTAACCAGCGCTACAACTAGGGAATGCCTCAGTAACCGCATAAGTTGCCTCTTCGCGTATCGATTGCGCCGATGACGCGCCCAAAGTTGGGCCTAAATCGGGGCGACAGAGTTCCATCGCCTTAGTAGTAATATCAGCAAAGCACATGCCACCGCTGAAGGGCAAGAACGTGTTTGCGACTAAAACGGGCCTGGTGGCGGTGGCCCCTGGGTGCTCGCGCCGAACGCTAGACTGCCAACCTACTGATAAAATAACCCCCGCGACCCGCTCCCTGGTAACACGAAGGAGAACTCATGTCTCAGCAAGCCGATTCGGTGAAATCCATTCTCTACGCCCTTGGTGCCAACGCCGCTATCGCGCTGGCCAAGCTCTACGCCGCGGTCTCCACGGGCTCCAGCGCGATGTTGGCGGAAGCCATACACTCCTGCGCGGATTGCGCGAATCAGGGGCTGTTGCTGCTCGGAATAAAATGGGCCAAGCGTCCTGCGTCTGTCGAGCACCCGCTGGGTCACGGTAAGGCGGTGTATTTCTGGTCATTCATCGTGGCCTTGATGTTATTTAGCATGGGCGGCTTGTTCTCGGTCAGAGAGGGAGCGCACAAACTGCATGCGCAAGAGCCGCTGAGTGCACCATGGTTAGCCATAGGGGTGCTCCTCTTTAGCGTCGCGGCCGAGGTCGTTTCTCTGACGGGATGTTTGCGAGAGGTGAACAAGGTGCGAGGGAAGCGGAATCTATGGCGTTGGTTTCGCGAATCGCGTCAGAGTGAGTTGATCGTGGTGCTGGGAGAAGACATCGCGGCGCTTTTTGGCTTGGTGTTGGCGCTGGGGGCTATCGGGTTGACCTTGCTCACCGGTGATCCGCTATTCGACGCGCTGGGTAGCATAGCCATCGGCGTGTTGCTCATCCTCATCGCTCTCGTCTTAGCCATTGAGATCAAGGGCTTGCTAATTGGACAAAGCGTAGAACCAGACCTTCAGCACGCGATTCAAGAGACGATCAGAGGGCGCGAGGAAGTCGAGCACGTGCTGAACCTGATCACCTTGCAATTGGGCGCCGACGTAATGGTGGCGGTAAAGGCCAAGATGCGGGATGTCGGCTCGGCCCCCGAGTTGGCAGAGGCGATTAATCGCTGCGAAAGCGCGCTGCGCGCGGCGTTTCCACAGGTGAAATGGGTGTTTTTTGAGCCCGATCTGCGCTCCTGAACCATCCTTTGTACCGCTCGCCGCTGCTTGCCGGCCGTATTAGGTTGAGTTGCTCGGCAAGTCCACCAGCTCGGGCTACTGTGCAGTGAGAAACTGTTGTACCGCCACTACACTTTTTCCGTTGCGGATTCTTCGATCTCGACCACGATGTCGTCGTTTTTGGCCGTTACTCGTACGTGACCACCGTCGTCTAGCCTTCCGAAAAGCAGCTCTTCCGCCAGCGGTCGCTTGATTTTGTCCTGGATCAGCCTAGCCATCGGGCGGGCCCCCATCACCGGGTCATGACCGTGTTGCGCCAACCAACGACGCGCCGCTTCGTCGAACTCCACGCTGACACGCTTGGCATCGAGTTGCGTTTCTAACTCTACCAGGAACTTATCTACCACATGGGCAACCGTTTTTTCCTCCAAGGGCTTAAAGTGCACGATGACGTCCAGCCGATTGCGGAACTCGGGAGTGAAAATTTGTCGAATGGCCTCGGTGGCATCCCCGCTGTGATCCTGTTTGGTAAACCCTACGGAGCGGCGGCTGATGCGCTCGCCCCCCGCGTTGGTAGTCATGATCAGGATGACGTTTCGGAAATCGGTCTCACGCCCGTTGGTATCGGTCAATGTGCCGTGATCCATCACCTGCAACAAGAGGTTAAAGACATCAGGGTGCGCTTTTTCGATCTCATCGAGTAACAACACCGCATGCGGCTTTTTTATGATGGCCTCGGTAAGCAACCCGCCCTGGTCAAACCCCACATAGCCGGGTGGGGCGCCGATTAGCCGAGATACCGTATGTCGCTCCATGTACTCGGACATGTCAAAACGCACCAGCTCGATCCCCATGAGTCGAGCCAACTGGCGGCTGACTTCCGTCTTGCCGACGCCGGTCGGGCCAGCGAATAGGAACGAGCCAATAGGCCTCTCGCGAGGCCCAAGCCCAGAGCGAGCCATCTTGATCGAAGCCACCAATGCTCGGATAGCTTCATCCTGGCCGAACACCACCATATTCAGATCGCGCTCCAATGTGCGCAGCACTTCCTTGTCCGAAGAGTTGACGGTTCTCGGCGGGATGCGCGCTACCTTGGCGACGATCTCTTCGATATCTACCGTATCAATAACGGCTTTTCGCTCTTCTGGGGCGAACAGGCGTTGTCGGGCACCCGCTTCGTCAATGATATCTATCGCCTTGTCTGGCAAGTGCCGATCATTGATGTGGCGCTCGGTGAGCTCCACGGCCGCGCGCAGTGCTTGGGGTGTGTAGGTGATCGCGTGGTGCTGCTCAAAGCGGCCCTTTAAGCCTTCAAGGATCTGCACCGCTTCGTCTATCGATGGTTCGCTGATGTCAATCTTCTGGAAACGGCGCGAGAGCGCGCGATCTTTTTCAAAGATTCCGCGATACTCCTGGTAAGTAGTGGAGCCGATACATTTCAGCTGGCCAGAGGCAAGCACCGGCTTTATCAGATTGGAGGCATCCATGACGCCGCCCGAAGCGGCTCCTGCGCCGATGATGGTGTGGACCTCATCGATAAACAAGATCGCACCTTCTTCCCGCTCAAGCTGGGCGATGACGCCTTTTAAGCGCTTTTCGAAATCGCCGCGGTACTTAGTACCCGCTAGCAGCGCACCCAAATCGAGCGCGTAGATGGTACTGTCTGCTAGCACTTCAGGGACATCGCCGTCGACGATAAGCTTGGCTAGACCTTCCGCCAGCGCGGTTTTTCCAACGCCCGCCTCGCCTACAAACAGGGGGTTGTTTTTGCGGCGGCGACAAAGGATCTGAATGGTACGCTGAATTTCTTCCTCTCGTCCTATCAGAGGGTCGATCTTGCCGGCCCGCGCGAGTCGGTTTAGGTTTGCGGTATATGCCTGCAGGGGGGTTTTCCTCGTGCCCCCCGTGGATTCCGCTTCCTCGTCACTGTCTTGGTAGTCACCTCGTTCCTCCTCTTGCGAGACTTTGGAGATCCCATGGGAAATGTAATTCACCACGTCCAAGCGAGCGATGTCTTGCCGATTGAGAAGGTAAACCGCTTGGGATTCACGCTCGCCGAATAGAGCGACAAGCACGTGGGCGCCCGTCACCTCGCGCTTGCCCGATGACTGGACATGAAACACGGCCCTTTGCAGCACCCGCTGAAACCCTAAGGTGGGTTGCGTGTCTCTTCCGGTCGTCCCCAACAGTAACGGCGATGTTCCCTTGATAAATTCAGTGAGGTCCCGTCGCAACTCGTCCAATTTCGCACCACAAGCCAGCAGGACCTTCGCCGCCGATGGGTTATCGAGCAGGGCCAGCAACAGATGCTCCACGGTGATGAACTCATGGCGTTCCTCCCGCGCACGTTTAAACGCGAGGTTTAGGGTTACTTCCAGCTCTTTGCTAAGCACGCGCTTCTTTGGCTCAAGAGGTCAATGACTGTCAAACCTTCTCCAGGGTGCATAACAAGGGGTGTTGATTATCCCTAGCGTAGGCATTCACCTGGGAGACTTTCGTTTCGGCGATCTCATGGGTAAAAACACCACACACCCCCTTTCCGCGGGTGTGTACTTCTAGCATTATTTGCGTTGCCTTGGTTCGATTCAAGCAGAAGAAATGTTCTAACACATGAACCACGAAGTCCATGGGCGTATAGTCGTCATTCAACAGAACTACCTTGTACAAGGGCGGCTTTTTTACCCGCGCGGGTGCTTCCTTAACCGCCGCATCGTTGCTTATATTATTAACGCTTTCCTTTGGATTAGACATGGATTCGCATCGCCAGTCGCTTATCCCTATCTGAAAAAACGGGGCGCCTCCATTATATCGCGGTCCCCGCCCCGTTTCTCAGTGTTCGGTTTCACACAGTTCAACGCCTATCTGCCTTGCGCTATTTGACAAATGATGCGCTGCAACGTAACGTTGGTTCTTAGCATGAGCATAACAAAAAACGCCAACAAACCAGACCGGTGCCTTGCAATAAGTGACCATCATGGGCACATGGATGCCTGGTCGAGACGCGCGGTGCGGGTCCAAAATATGGTGTGCGATTTGCGTGTGGAGCATTACCGCCATCAATCTAGCGTAACGGGAAGGGCGTGCGGACATTGACTATAGCTTTGTGGCAGGAGAAATTTCATGGCCATCGATGATATTGAAAATCAAATCAAGCAATTGAAGCAGGAATGGGAGAGCAGCGCGCGCTGGAAAGGGGTCAGGCGCGACTATTCGCCCGCCGACGTCGTACGGCTTCGAGGAAGCGTGCCCATCCAGTATACCTTGGCCCGACGCGGCGCCGATATACTCTGGAAGCTGGTTAACGAAGAACCCTTTGTCGGCTGCTTAGGGGCGCTGACGGGAGGACAGGCGGTGCAGCAGGTCAAGGCCGGGGTAAAGGCGATCTATCTATCCGGTTGGCAGGTGGCTGCCGACGCCAACGCGAGCGAGACCATGTACCCGGACCAATCCCTTTACGCGGTAAACTCCGTCCCTGCCGTGGTGCGTCGGATCAACAACGCGTTCAAGCGAGCCGATGAAATCCAATGGTCGAAAGGGAAGAACGACGTCGATTACTTTGCTCCCATCGTGGCGGATGCGGAGGCGGGATTTGGCGGCGTGCTCAATGCCTTTGAGCTGATGAAAGCGATGATCGAGGCGGGTGCGGCTGGCGTGCATTTCGAGGACCAACTCGCTTCGGCAAAGAAGTGTGGACATATGGGTGGAAAGGTCTTAGTCTCGACTCAAGAGGCGATCCAAAAGCTTACCGCGGCCCGCTTAGCCGCCGATGTCTGTGGCGTGCCGACGGTTTTGCTTGCGCGCACCGATGCCAACGCCGCTGCGTTACTGACTTCGGATATCGATCAGCGCGACCACCGATTCATCAGCGGCGAGCGCACGGCGGAAGGGTTCTTCCGCACCAGAGCCGGACTAGATCAAGCGATCGACCGGGGCTTGTCCTACGCCCCGTATGCGGACCTCATCTGGTGTGAGACCGCGGTACCGGATATGGATGAGGCGAAGCGTTTCGCGGAGGCCATACGCAAGGAATACCCTGACCAGCTATTGGCTTATAACTGCTCTCCTTCATTCAACTGGAAAAAGAACCTGGATGACGTGGCCATCGCTAAGTTTCAAAAGGAATTGGGCGCTATGGGGTACAAGTACCAATTCGTTACTCTAGCCGGGATCCATAGTATATGGTACAACATGTATGACCTTGCGGAGAATTATGTAAAGCAGGGCATGACTGCCTACGTGGAGATGGTACAGGAGAAAGAGTTTGCGGCCGTGAGCAGAGGTTATACGTTTGCTAGCCATCAGGCGGAGGTAGGTGCGGGGTACTTCGACGACGTCACTAATACGATCCAAGGCGGAGTATCTTCAGTGACCGCTATGAAGGGATCCACAGAAGAAGCGCAGTTCCAAAAGAGAAAGACCGCGGCCAAATAGCGCGCTGTCTGTGAACCGGGGTTCGTTCACGGAGGGCCGAATAATCGGCAGAGCACCCGCTCATAGATTGCCGAAAGGGTGTCTAGATCTTCCACCGCAACGTGCTCGTCCACCTTATGGATAGTGGCGTTGATGGGGCCGAGCTCGACCACTTCGGCACCCATGAGCGCGATAAAGCGGCCGTCGGAAGTGCCGCCGACGGTGGACGGTGTGGTTGTTCGGCCGGTGAGGTCGTGGATCGCTTTGGTCACCGCATCCAACACCGGCCCGGCCTTGGTGAGAAACGGTTGGCCGGAGTGGCGCCAGTCCAGCTCGAAGTCGAGGCTGTGACATTTTAAGATCTGTGTGAGCTTAGACTTGAGCAGATCCGCGTTCAGCGCTGGGCTGTAGCGGAAGTTAAACACGACTTCCAACTCGGCAGGGATCACATTGTCAGCGCCCGTGCCGGCGTGCATATTCGAGATCTGGAACGAAGTAGGGGGAAATGGCGCGCTGCCCTCATCCCATTTTTCCTCGCACAAGGCGGCAAAAGCAGGGAGCGCCCGGTGAATAGGATTGTTCGCCCTTTCGGGATAGGCCACGTGCCCTTGAGTGCCAATAATCCTGAGGGTGCCGGTGAGCGTTCCGCGGCGGCCGTTCTTGATCACATCGCCTAGGTGGATATTGCTCGATGGCTCACCAACCAGGCACCAATTGATCGTGACCCCCGAATGCTGTAGGCGCTGGGCAACAGCGGCGGTACCGTTAATCGCGGGACCTTCCTCATCGCTCGTTATAAGGAAGGCGATCGTGCCCGCATGGTCCGGCCGGATACCTAGAAAACGCTCTGCAGCCGTTACCATTGCCGCTAAACCGCCTTTCATGTCCGCCGCCCCGCGGCCGTAAAGCAAGCCCGACTCGATAGTGGGCTGGAAGGGATCAAAACGCCAGCTCGCAAGCGCTCCGGGAGGCACGACATCGGTGTGGCCGAGGAAACAAAATAGGGGTCTACCCTCCCCATGCGTCGCCCAGAGGTTATTGACTTCAGCGAATGACAAGTGTTCGAGCTTGAATCCCACCCGTTTGAGGCGCTCACCGATAACTTCTTGACAACCCGCATCTTCTGGGGTGAGGGAGGGCCGCCGAATCAGGTCAATGGCCAACTGCAGGGTCGGAGTCACGCCTATATCGTTCCCCTGGACACCTTATGGAACTTCCGCCCCCGTGGGCTGCGCCTGCATACAGGGCACGCGAGGCTGGGACAATCACTCGCCCGGGGCCAAGGCCTTGATGCTCAAGGCGTGTATATCCGTGCGCATGAGATCGCCAAGCGTCTCATAAACCAAGCGGTGACGCTGCAGAGAGGAGACGTGGCGAAACCGCTCCGAGACAATAGTCACGCAGAAGTGGCCCCGATCGAGGGTTGCGCCGGCATGGCCCACATGCTTATGAGTTTCGTCGATGATTTCCAGGCGCTCGGGTTGCAAGCCGTGCTCTAAGCGCTCCCGGATCAACGTCATACGCGATTTCATTGAGGAACGATTTAGGGAAAGACCTTTTTAAAGGGTTTCACCCATACCTGTTTATAGACGTTCGCTTCCACATAGGGATCGGCGTCTGCCCAGGCCTGCGCCGCTTCTAAAGAGTCAAACTCCGCCACGATAAGGCTTCCCGTGAACCCCGCCTCGCCTGGATCCTCGCTGTCTATGGCGGGGTGAGGGCCAGCCACCACGATGCGTCCCTGCTGGACCAGCTCGGCTATCCGGGCGATATGCGCGGCGCGCGTTTGCTTGCGCCGTTCCCGGCTATGCTTTGTGTCTTCGCCGATGATCGCGTACAGCATCCCGGTTTATCCTTCCATGTCTGTTTGGGTCGCATACCGAGACATGTAAAAGGCGTGGGCGAAGACGAATAACACCGTCAGTCCCATCAAGCCAAAAAGTTTGAAGTTGACCCAGGTCTCGGTGGCAAAATTGAACGCGACGTAAAGATTGGCGATGCCCAGTAGCACGAAAAACACCGCCCAACTCCGATTGAGTCGGGTCCAGATCCTGGGAGGCAGTTCGACGTTTCGGTCCAACATGCGTCGCACCAGGTTTTTTTCGCCAACGTATTCACTGCCAAGGAACGCTAACGCAAAAAGCCAGTTTACCGCGGTGGGCTTCCATTTGATGAAGCGCTCGTCCTGTAGGACCAAGGTCGCCCCTCCCAGAATCAGCAGCAACGCTAAGGTAATCAAGTGCATGCCCTCGAAGCGGCGATGCTTAAGCCAGTACCATGCCGTTTGGAGCAGCGAGGTGCCGATCGCCACGGCTGTTGCCAACAAGATCCCCTGCTGCGGGTCATCGGGAATTTTGAAGGCGACAAAAAACAGGATAACGGGGAGCAGATCAAACAAAAACTTCATTCGCTTATCACCTTCCTGGAGTGCTCTACGTTATTATCATAAACCAAAACGGGTAGTGAGCCGATAACAGCACCCAGCTCGTGTCCGAGATTCTACGAGCTCATCCGCAACCCCCCCAACCCCGCCTGATCAACCGGGCTGCCGCTGTACTTCGCCGGGGTGGTATTATCGTTTAGACGATGCAGCGATGGTAGTATAGGGGGCGCTTGGGTAAATCGCTTCTTGGCCATTTATCGAATAGCAAGCAAAAAGCAGATGGCAACTTCCAAGAACGGTGTCCTGTCGATAGGAGATCCTCTTGAGCGGATCCGCTAATAACCGTGTCCTTTCGGGGATGCGACCGACCGGCCATCTTCATCTGGGCCACTACCACGGGGTGTTAAAGAACTGGATAAAACTACAACACGAGTACGAATGCTTTTTCTTTGTGGCAGACTGGCACGCACTAACGACCCACTACGAGGAAACGGCCATTATCGCCGACAGCGTATGGGATATCGTGATCGACTGGCTGGCGGCGGGAATCAACCCGGGAGAAGCAACCCTTTTTATCCAGTCGCGCGTGCCTGAACACGCCGAGCTGCACTTGTTGTTATCCATGGTAACACCGCTTTCTTGGCTGGAGCGGGTTCCGACCTACAAAGACCAGCAGGAAAAATTAAGGGGTAAGGACTTGGCAACTTACGGGTTTTTGGGCTATCCCTTATTGCAAACGGCGGATATTCTGAGCTACAAGGCGGCCTACGTACCCGTGGGGGAGGATCAGGCCCCCCATATAGAGATGGCGCGCGAGGTGGCGAGGCGGTTCAATTTCTTTTACGGTCGTGAGCCCGGTTTTCAACAGAAGGTGGAAATCGCAGCGCGTAAAATGGGCAAGAAAAACGCACGCTTGTACTTCAGTCTGCGCAAGGCCTATCAAGAAAGAGGCGATGTCGAGGCGCTGGCGACGGGCCGTGCTCTCTTGGAATCGCAGCCCAATATCACAGTGGGTGACTTGGAGCGGCTCTCTGGCTATCTCGAAGGCGAGGGCAAGGCTATCTTGCCCGAACCACAACCGCTACTCACTCCGGAGTCCAAGATGCCGGGGCTTGATGGCGAGAAGATGTCGAAATCCTATGAAAACACCATCGCCCTACGAGAGACGCCTCAGGCAGTGGAGCAGAAGCTGCGCACTATGCCCACAGACCCCGCGCGGGTGCGCCGACAGGATCCGGGTGACCCGGACAAATGCCCGGTGTGGAAGTTTCACCAGATCTACTCTGGCGATGACACCAAGAACTGGGTGCAACACGGATGCCGAAGCGCCGGTATCGGATGCCTGGAGTGCAAGCAGCCCATCATCGATGCGGTGCAGGCAGAATTAACGCCAATCCGAGAGCGGGCGCAAGCTTATCTGGAAGACCCAGATGCCGTGCGCGGGATCATTGCCCAAGGATGCGAAGCGGCGCGCGATGTCGCCCGCGAAACCCTAGAAGACGTCAGACAAGCGATGGGCTTGATATACCGGTGACGGGATCGTGTTTCACAGGCAAGGTCTTGGGGCTGGCTAGGCCTTGACGGCGAGTGGATCTCAGTCACCACCCCAGCGCGAGCGCCCGCTTGCCCGGGTGGGTGGTGTGCCTCTCAGCGAGATCCCCCGCGATCTCTACATCCCACCCCATGTGTTAGAGGTTATTTTGGAGTCTTTCGAGGGTCCGCTGGACCTGTTACTTTATTTGATCAAACGCCAAAATCTGAACATCTTGGAGATCCCTATGGCGGAAATCACGCGCCAGTATATGCGATACATCGAGTTGATGGAGAAGCTTCGCTTAGAGCTGGCGGCGGAGTATCTTCTCATGGCGGCGATGCTGGCCGAAATCAAATCGCGCATGCTGCTGCCGCCCCCGGCCGACTTAGAGGAGCAAGAAGATGATCCGCGGGCAGAGCTGGTGCGCCGCCTGCTTGAGTATGAGCGTTTCAAAGTCGCTGCGGATCGCCTCGATGCGATCCCGCGCCAAGGGCGCGATGTGCATGCGGTGGTGGTGGAGTTCCCGGGGCGTGTGGTGCCGCGCTGGGAAGCTCAGATATCGCTGGGCGAGGTAGTAGAAGCGCTCATCGACGTTTTGGACCGTGCGCAGTTGTTCGCACACCATCACGTACAGCGCGAGGAATTATCGGTTAGGGAGCGTATGGGGATAGTGCTGGATCGGGCCACTGTCGATCGCTTTATCCCATTCCGTGCCGTGTTTTCGATTCAAGAGGGTAGGGCGGGAGTGGTCGTCTCCTTGCTGGCGCTTCTTGAGCTACTGCGCGAAGCCCTCATCGAGTTGGTCCAAAGCGAGCCCTTCGGCCCCATTTACCTTAGAGTAAACGAGTGAAACCACAAGATATCCGAAACGTCGTCGAAGCCGCGTTGATGGTCGCCGAACAGCCCATGAGCGTGGATAGAATCATCGCTCTTTTTCCCCCGGAATTAGGAGAACCTCCGACCCGGGAGCTCATGCGTACGATCCTAGAGGATCTGCGGCAGGAGTATGCAGGCCGGGGGATTGAGCTGCAGGAGGTCGCGAGTGGTTTTAGGGTACAGGTTCGCGCTGAGTTAGCGCCTTGGGTCAACCGCGTATGGCATGAACGCCCGCCCCGCTATTCAAGGGCGCTCCTGGAAACGTTAGCGATAATCGCCTACCGCCAGCCGATCACCCGCGCTGAGGTGGAGGCGATCCGGGGGGTCGCCGTAAGCAGTCAATTGATCAAGACCCTACTGGAGCGAGACTGGATACGGATCGCCGGGCATCGCGATAGCCCCGGACATCCCGCGGTCTATGCCACGACGCGCGGGTTTCTGGATTATTTCAACCTGAAAACCCTTAACGAGCTACCGCCCTTGAGGGAGCCCCGGGAGATGCGGGACGTCGATCTGGATCTGTTCCAGAGGGCGCAAGCGCCCGCTCGGGAAACGAACGCGGTTCAAGCCTTGAGCTCGGCCGCCTGCTCGCAGCAGCCCGGCGAGCTAGCTGAAGGTAAATCTGTCTTTGGGGCGGCGTTGTCTTAGCACGGGCTCAGAGCGCAGCAGACTCGCACTGAGAGCTTGTGAAGAAATCTGCTGCGCTCGGGATCCTCAGGTATTTCAATATACACTCCGGTTGCTCGTCTCCTCCTTGAGACTCACCCCTTCGGGGCTTGCGCTCCGTTTCGCTCCCGGCGAAACGCTCCTGTGCT
>JBOIEG010000873.1:0-1902 GCA_050740915.1 Gammaproteobacteria bacterium
CCTCGGGCCGATGAATGGCCCGGAAAGTCCTCGATTCTAGACCGAAGACTCGCGTTTTTGACAAACTCACTAGCCCAGTGGTACTTTGCTTGTTAGCAAAAAAGGGCGTTTAAAATTCTTATACGCCAAGCGCCGCCTCGAGGAGGCCCGCCTCGGCACCTTCAAACCTCTCGCGGACTTCGATTGGACCTGGCCTACGAAATGTGACCGAGCCCTCGTCGAAGAGCTCTTCTCGCTCGCCTTCCTCAAGGAGGCCGCCAATGTCGTTCTGATCGGACCCAACGGTTTGGGTAAAACCGGCGCTGTGGGAGGAGCAGCGCCAGCGGATCTTGCTCACTATAGAGCCGGTTGTTCTCTAGGGTTCATACGCTAGGGTTCCGGCGTTCGTGTTTCCGAAGGTCAAATACCATCCGCTCTTTAACGGACCACCTGAAGGCACAAAGGCATCAAAGTTCTTTGTGCCCACGTCGTAGCCGCGCACTTGACCGAGTGGTGGCGGTGTTCCGTCAGGCAGTGGAGCACCGCCTGTGATAGGCACGAATAGCTTACCCTCTGGCCCGAAGAGAAGAGCCTGGGCGAAGACTCGTGGCTGTATGCCAACCTGATATAAGTCAATTTTATCAACGAATACCCCGCTGTTGTCGTAGATGCGAATCGAGTCGGTGTCGCCTGTATCTGCTCGGAAGCTCGTGATGTAAAGGAAGCCGTCGTCGGGGTTAAATACCAGCCCCTCCGGCCGATTCAATTTCCCAGAGCCACCAGCGTCATTGATGAAAACGTTTCCGATTTCGGTGGCGACATTAAAGCGTCGAACTTCGCCTCCAAGCCCACCAGTAGTGCGGAGCGACGCATAGAGGAGCCCGTCAGGACCGAAAACCAGACCGCGGGGACCCTTCGTCTCGTCGAAGACAGTCAAGTTGCCGAGGAATTCGCCCGTCTCGCTGTCGTATTTGGCGATCCTGCCCGGAAATTCTTCCGGCTCAGCATTTCCGAGATCACCCAGATCAGCTACGTATAGAGTGCCGTTATCGCCAACAACGATGCCAAGGGGAGCGAATGGGGCACCTGGGTTGTTGGATTTGACGAGCTGGTCGTCAAGTTTGCCGGTCGTAGGCCGATCCGCGAAGTCCGCATAGGCCCTCACCAACCCCCACGTCCCTGCGCCTTCCCGCAAAGAAAAAGGCCAACGGAGAGGCGTTGGCCTTGGGTGAATGGTGGTGGGACGGCACCCGGTGTCCAACAGCGTTGATAGTAGGAGTGCGGGGTAGTGGGGGCTGGAGCGAACTGGCTAGGAAACAAGGGGATAGAACATGAATGTGGGTGCAATTGTACTTGCTGTCCTCACCGGCACGCCGCGACGGAGGCAGCGGGGCCGTAAGACCACATGCTCCAGCTAACTGCATGGCCCAGTGGTAAGGTGGCAGGCGGACGCGGATTGGCCTCGGTCCCCTCGCGTGCTAAGGTGACCCCCGGGGCCTCGGCGCGTCCGCGTGCCCGGCGGGCGGTCCCGAGCGCCTCGGACGGCTGAAGGGCTCGGAACATCCCCCCTCCTGAACCGACGCCTCGCGTCATTAACAACCCGCGGGTCTGGCGGTACTGTCACTCCGCTTTGAAAAAGGGCCTTTGAAATTCTTATACCCAAACCGCACTTTGGCTTGGCGTGAACTCTAAATCCATCTCGAGAGGAGGAACGTTATGGACGTTACAGGCAAGATAGCGGTAGTAACAGGCGCATCGAGCGGCATGGGGGCGGCCATAGCGAAATCCCTTGCCAAGGCGGGCGCGCAGCTTATGCTCCTCGCAAGGCGTGAGGAGCAGCTGAAAAGAGTGGCCGCCGAGATCGAGGCAGCCGGCGGTAAGGCCCAGGTGTATCCAGTCGACCTGGCCAACAGCCAGGCGGTT
>JBOIEG010000874.1:0-1164 GCA_050740915.1 Gammaproteobacteria bacterium
GAAATACCCCCGCGCTGGGTGGGAGGTTTAGCACCCCACGCTTGAGGAGTCGCGTCTTCGCATTGTAGTAACCCTTCTGATTCAGACCCCGCGCGCGGGCATACTCCACCCTCGTCTGCCCCGCCGCTTCGCAGGCCCGGAGGTGATCCAGCCACTTGCGGCTCTCTTTGGAAAGATTCTTTGGATGATTCGCCAACACCGCTGTCCTCCTCTCATTGACCCAAGGACAGTCTGACAACAAATCAATCCGCAAAACAGATGGGGTTGGCTAACCGCTTACGATCAAGCGGCGTGTTGCTGTATCTGCTCAAGTCGCTTGCCCAGGCCTTTTCGCGCCTCTTCCAGGTCATAGTCGGCCTGCAAGCCCATCCAAAAGCACTCAGATACGCCAAAGTACTTTGCGAGTCTGAGCGCCGTATCCGCCGTGATCGCACGCTTGCCCTGAACGATCTCGTTGATGCGTCGCGGCGGGACGCCGATCTCGCGCGCGATCCTATTCTGGCTGATCCCCTTGGGTTTGAGGAATTCCTCGAGCACGACTTCACCAGGATGAATATTGGAAAGTTTAACCATGACCATCACCTGTTCGGTTCAGTGTAATCGACGATCTCAATGGCAGACGCATCATCATCCTGCCAGACAAAACAGATCCGCCACTGGTCGTTGATACGGATGCTGTGCTGGCCTTTGCGATCGCCACGCAGCGCCTCAAGCCGATTTGCCGGCGGCACACACAGATCATTCAGCGTTCGCGCGTTGTTCAGCATACGCAGCCTGCGTCGCGCCACGTGCTGTATGGCCTCGGAGAGACTCCGCGAACCCTCGCCTTTCCAGACCAGTTCCGTCTCACGGTGGCGGAAGCTTCGTATCACCCAATAAGTATATCGCTTGTCGTTATATAACGCCAGGCGTTATGGCGCGCAGGGTGGGCGGCTAGGTGGTGCGACCTTGATGCCGTAGACCGTGGGAATGTTCGCGCTATTGAGCTGCCGCACAGCTCTTCGCGCAGGGTACGGTCAAGCACCGCAAGTTCCTACCCGCAGTCAATTCCAATAGAGGTATGAGTCTGAACGATCGGTTTTGAATTGCTAATTGAATAACCGATTGTTGTTGCCTGTGGAGCTTGTGGACAGCCGCCGACCTGTGGGCAAGCGGTGGGAAACG
>JBOIEG010000875.1:0-1273 GCA_050740915.1 Gammaproteobacteria bacterium
GAGCGTGCCGGATTTAAAAGAGGCGATCGAGGAATTTAGGCAAGCCTGGAACCAAAATCCCAAGCCCTTCATCTGGACGGCTACCGTCGAGGACATCATCAAGAAGATCGAGCGGGCGCGGGTCAAGATGGAGCAGATCAAGCCCGGATCCACCCTGCCCCGAGGGAAAAAGAAGGCGGCTTAGCTGTAAAGTTATTTAAGGGACACTACACTATGTCGAGTCCTTCGGGCGCGAAAACGGCTTCTCGGCGAGCGGTGCGCTCTTTGAGGCAGAGCGCGGCGAACAATACGAGGTCGGCGCGTCAAGACCGAGGGGTGGGACGGGCGGCTCAGCGCCACCCTGGCCTTCTACCATTTGACTAGGACCAACCAGGTGACGGCGAACCTGAGCACACGGAACCCCTTTGATTCCATCGCCATCGGCGAGGCGCGCAGTCGCGGCATCGAGCTCGACGTCAGCGGCCGGGTGACGGAGCGGCTCAGCCTCATTGCCAGCTACGCCTACACCGACACCGAGATCACCAAGGACCCGGGGCAGGACGAGCTCGGGGATCCGACGCCCGGCAACCAAAGGAACGATCTCCCCGGCGCGCCGCGTCATGCCGGGAGCCTCTGGACCAAGGTTGAGGTACTGCCAGAGCGGTTCGAGGTGGGGGCTGGGGTGTATCTGGTGGGGTCACGGCCCTTCGATAACGCCAACAGCTTCGACGTACCCGGTTATGGCCGGGTGGATGCCTTTGCCGCCCATCACTGGAAGCTCGGCGCTTCGCGGCTTACGGCCCAGCTCAACGTGAAGAATATCCTGGACAAGGAATACTTTTTCGTCACTGGAGACGTGTCTGAGATATTTCCAGGAGAACCGCTGACGGTCATTGGATCACTGCGGTTCGAGTATTGATCATCGAACTCCCGTAGATGCTATGCAGGACCGTCTGGGTTAACCTCTGGTGGTGTTACCGATCGCAACCATTAAGATGTGAAGCGTATGAGTACGACCCAAGCGATCCTGTGAGAGGAAGGTTACTTCGAGAACACGGTGTCTTACATGGCGTTGGAGCTCAGTCACAAGACGTGGCGGCTGGTATTTAGTGAGGGTGGCAACGCGGGTTATTGGCCAGGCTTTAGGCTGGCGACGTGAGGTTTGCGCTGAGAGGCTGTGAAAAAACCTCCTGGGACAGGGGAATGATGAGAAGGGAGCTGGTAAAATAGCGAGAACACAACTGAAGCAACGGTATCCCTCATGGCAGACGAAGCATCCAGGGCTTTATTTGAA
>JBOIEG010000876.1:0-7402 GCA_050740915.1 Gammaproteobacteria bacterium
AGGTGGAGGGCCGGTGACGGTTCCCACCTGCGCGGAAGCGAGTGCAACCGAGGAACCGGATGCGGGAATACTGCACGTCCGGGTCTGTGCGGAGGGCGCCGGGTAACCGGCGTCCCTACCGCGGAGAAGGTCAATGATCCTTTGTTCCACATGTGCCGGCGGCGATGTATCGGACGAGGCCCCATTTTTTTTTGTCGGCACGTTCTTCGAGAAAGGTGATCAGATATTCTCGGAGCCGGTAATAATCAGGATGGTCCATGATCTCTTTTCGGTCGCGCGGACGTGGAAAATGTACGTTTAACATATCCCCGACCTCGGCCTCTGGCCCATTGGTCATCATCCCAATCCGGTCGGCGAGGTAGATCGCTTTGTCGACGTCGTGGGTCACCATAAAGGCGGTCTTCTGATCGCGCCCCCACAGATCCAATAGCACTTTTTGTAATTCGAAGCGCGTCAGTGAATCGAGCATCCCAAAGGGTTCATCCAGGAGCAGCATCTTGGGCGATAGGGCGGATACCGACCCGTTACCGCATCCCCTGCGAGAGCTCCGCCGGCCGTTTATGCATGGCGTCCACCAACCCGACTAGACTCAGATAATACTCTGCGATATCATGACGCTCTTGCCGGCTGGCGGTGTAATAAACCTGATCCACCCCTAGCATCACATTGCCGAAGGCGGTCAGCCAAGGCAAAAGACACGGGGATTGAAACACCATGCCGCGATCCGGCCCCGGCCCCTTTATCTCGTTGCCACCCAGGGCCATGACACCGCTCGTAACTTCGTTGAGCCCGGCCAGCATGGAGAGCACCGTGGTCTTGCCGCAGCCCGAATGCCCGATGAGGCAAACGAACTCGCCTTTATCGATGTCAAGATCAAAGTCCCTAACGATAACCGCGGGGCCTTTCGGGGTATCGTAGATCTTAGTGAGACGAGAGATGGTTAGGAATGCGCTCATATTTTTCCCGGTTTAGGTTTCGATTTCGATCGTTTCTTTTTTTAGTTCCTTCCGGCGCAGGGGACCGCGGCGGAACAAGGCGAATGGTGAGGGCTTCCCATAAGACAGATCCTCGGGTTCGATGTCTGGCAGGTGCAGTTTGCGTGTAACCGTCATCCGGTGTTTAGCGCCAACGTCTAACAGAAAATCCATTACCTTGTGCCGAATGCGCTTGAACCGTGGATCGTGATTGATGGCTTTACGGTCGCGCGGCCTGGAGATGTCGACTTCTACGGCTGGACCCAGCGTCGCGTCCGGGCCATGGCTTAATGGAATGATCCGGTCCGCGAGCAGGATCCCTTCGTCCACATCGTTGGTGATAAGCACCATGGTTTTTCGGTCCTGCTCCCAGATCCTTCCGATCTCACCCTGCAGGGTTGCTCGAGTCAGTGCATCTAGCGCGCTTAAGGGTTCATCAAGCAAAAGGATCCGCGGATTCATAGCCCAAGGCGCGGGCTACCGACACGCGCTGGCGAATGCCCCCAGAGAGTTCCGCCGGGCGTTTTTTCCGCGCAGGCAAACAGGTTCACCATCCCTATGTAGGGCGACGTCCTTATCCGGGTTGATGCCGCCCGCGCCGAGGTAATAGCGCATCCACATGGCGTGGGTCCCAGGCGGAAAGGTCATCGCGAAGGTCATGGGACTACCCGCTTTCGGGCGGCGTCAACCAGCGGTTTCAGGGCTTTGGGATCGGCAGCCACTTTGCCTTTTAGGTCCGCTTTCAAGGTGATGGACTGGCCGTTGCGGTTGAGGATCCAGGGGATGATCATGGGTTTCTTGGGCGAACCCAAAAGCCCCATGGTGGAAGCGATGGGCATACCGATCAGCATGTGGGTCGCCTGGATATCGCCGTTGGAAAGCGAATCGCGAATAGCGGCCCAGTTGGCGCCCTTACTGACCGTGGAGTTGATACCGTACTTTCTGAAGAAGCCTTTCTCGTGGGCGATGACGATGGGGGAGCAGTCCGTGAGCGCGATCATCCCAAACTTTATATTCGACGTTTCCGGCCCCTCATCGGCATAAGCCCCACCGATCCAAGCCCTCGGCAGCCCAGATGATAGCAGCGCGGCGCGCCAACGCCTTTAGCGGCCGTGGTTAAGAATTGGCGGCGGCGGATGTGGGGCACTTCGGCGCAATTAGGCTGTGATCCTGAAGGGCTGAGCGCAGCGTGCCATCTCCATCAGAATTCCCGCTCCCCGTGATAGCGGTTTCCCCCGGGGCGCCGGATCACCTTGTCCTGCCGCCGCACCCGCTGCACCTTGTCGTCGAGGTACGCCAGCAGCCCGAGCGCTAGGATCAAAAACGCAAAAACGAGATAAAACAGATCGAACATCATCCACCTCCAGCCAGTAAATTGAGGAATTCCTTGGATGCACGGGTTTGTCGCCCTTCAGCGGGACGTTCTTTTTCATTTGCTACCAGGCCTCGTTTGAGACCGTAACCGCAAGGGTATTACGGTTACCTGCGAAAGCAGGTTGGATCGGCATCGTTGCCCCCGTTTAAACCGCGCCATTACCGTCCGACCGCAGGTTGCCCAGCGAGCGCCTGCGCCAGGTAAGTGCTCTGCCCACCTCATCTTGATCCATCTGAGCGGGACCGGAAGGCGCCGGCCGCGTTGCAGCGGGGGGGCCGCTATTCCTGCGCCGCTGCACCTTGCCCGACACCTTCGGGCCGCGCTCAGATGGATCAAAATGAGGACAGAGCACTGGGTGCAGCGGATACGTTTCACGTATCCAGGCAATAACAAGGCCATATTTATAACTTTCTAGAAAATAGAGACAATATTCGAGACAACGAGCTTCCGCCCCGATTTTAGCTCGATCCTTTGCACCGAGTTCGTGCGCGGTGATAGGTGCTTGGTCTAGCCTGGTGCATGTCAGCCCCGGGGGAGGGATTGATCTACTGCAACCCGAGCATCGGTGTTGATGGGTCGGCCCAGTGTTTGTAACTTGGCGGCAGCACCCGCCAGCGTTGAAAGTGCCTGGCTGTTATAGAACGCGTTCGTGCTTAACGGTGCCTGCGGTATACTGGAGTAATAGAGAGTCGGTTCCCTGCCCAGCAACGAAGGAGGTTGGCCATGAAGTACATAATGCTAGGCACGATCAGCGAACAATGGGTAAGTAAGCACGCCGATCGCACCACCCGAGCCAAGGCGAAATTGCAAGAGCTCGAGATCACGCTCGAAAGCGTCTATTACACACAAGGGGCGTTTGATTTCGTCGATACCGTGGATGCCCCGGATCCCGAAGCCGCGCTGGCATTTTCGGTCTGGTATGCCAAGGAAGGTTATGGGCGTATCCAGACCCTGTCCGCGTTCGATTCCGAAACGATGGAACGTGCGACGAAGAAAGGCAAATCGAGCGGCGCCGCTAAATCAGCAAAGAAGCGGTAGCGGATCAAGTCGGCGTCAACGGCGCTCCCGCAACGGTAGCGCCCTTGTGCTCTGGAGCGCATGAGCTTAAGCGCTAATCGCGCGGTATACCCAATGTTGCCCGGAAACTATGGTCCCAACAAGCCGCGAGCTGGCAAGAACGGTCCGGATCAACTCGATTCGGTCGTGGCCAAAGCGCGCAAGGAGCGGGAGCAACGGCTTCAGGGCTACCGCGAGCAGTCCCTGCGCCTCTATCCTTGGATCTGCGCTCGGTGTGGGCGTGAGTTCACTCGCGAGAATCTGCACGAGCTAACCGTGCACCACAAAGATCACAATCACGACAACAATCCGCCTGACGGCAGCAACTGGGAAAACCTGTGCCTGTATTGTCACGATCAGGAACACCAAAAGTTCGCCCACCTGATACAAGGTGGATTTGGGGAGGCCAAGGAGCCAAACCGGCCTGCGACCTACCGTCCCTTCGACGGACTCAGGGACTTACTGGAAACACGGAAGAAATGACGTTTGCCTCCTGTCCCAGGAAAGTGGGGCAATACATCACTGTTTTCGTTCGGTTGCAGGCCTCAGTGTCGCTAGTCGTTGCCTTATTGCTTTTGCTTTCGCTTCGTCCCCGCCCAGGAATCCCGGCGCTTGCTCATAGTAGCTTGATAGGTCAGCCAAAGCGGCCGCATTATTGGGGTCCAGCGCTACCGCTTTTTCCAAGGCGCGTTTCGTTTGTTTTGCGAGGGCGAGCTTTCGTAACCAGTTTGAGCGCTGTGCCAGACGCCCGTAAGCCTTTCCCAGCCAGTGGTGGAATCTCGAAACCCGCGGCGCCTGCTGCACGGCCTGTGAAAACGCCTGTATCGCTGTTTTGAAATCATGGCGTTGGTATGACTTCATGCCTGTTGCGAAGGCATTTTCGCCAGGTGCGCCAACCGCCAGGCTTGAAACGAGCAGCATCACCACCCCTCGAACAGCCATTGGGATGAACCGAAAGACGTTACGTAGGCCCCAATGGGCTATTATTTTTTCCATCAGGCGGAATTATATTCGAGCGCGAAAAAGGGAGCGAGTTGCGACTCCGGAACTTGGCGGAGTGGCGAGTCGAAGCAGGTCGAGACGGGTGAATAAGAGAACAAATCACGGGTGGATCGCCTTTGCAAGGGAGCTGTTCCCGTGGCAGTAGCCGGCACCAAGCTCTCACCCGTCAGCGATCAAGACAACAAACTGCGCCGGCTGTTGGAACACCGGGTAGGCCAGATCGCTCTGCGCCAGCGGCTTGGGATCGAGTCGGACCGGGAGGCACTGATTTTTGGTCAAGGCCGCAAGCGGTTTCACATCGAGAATTGGTACGGCGGGGCGATCGTTATCAGGGCTTTGTTTTACCTTGCATTTATTCATCGCCGCGCGAGGCGTAATGCGCTCCGCATCGAGTCGCGCCACAACCGCATCGGGTTGGCTAAGCTCCCCTCGGCCTTCGATGGTTTCACCATCCTGCACATCAGCGACTTGCACTTGGACATGAACCAGGATTTTCCGCACGCCTTAGCCGAACGGATAAGGGAGCTCGAATACGATATCTGCGTGCTTACCGGGGATTTTCGTTATCGAACCTCTGGACCCATCGAGCCAGCCCTAGAGGGCATGCAGCGGGTGCGCGTGCATCTGAAAGAGCCGGTCTACGGGATATTGGGTAACCATGACTCCATTCGCATGGTGCCTGCCCTGGAGGAAATGGGGATCCGAATGCTCTTGAACGAGGCGGTTAGGATACAGCGGGACCATTCTCACATGTACCTCGCCGGCATTGATGATCCGCATTACTATCGGGCCGAGAACTTCGAGCGGGCCTGTCATGGCATCGATCACGCCGCGGTTTCCATCCTCCTTGCGCACTCTCCCGAGGTGTACAGTCGCGCCGCCCATGCCGGTTTTGATCTGATGTTGTGTGGTCACACCCACGGCGGGCAGCTTTGCTTGCCCGGGGGGATCCCTATTCTCGTCGATACCGATTGTCCAAGGCGATATTGCGTCGGCCCTTGGCGCTACCGTCAGTTGCAGGGCTACACCTCGGTAGGTGCCGGTTGCTCGATCGTCGATCTGCGGCTTAACAACCGACCCGAAGTCACGTTGCACCAGCTTGTCAGGAAATGACATGGCCGAGCTTACGGGAAAGCCCCTAAGCTTCTGAAGCTTTAGAGTCGACACCGCGCTTGCGCCAAACACCGTGATGGGTTACAAATGAGCGCAATACCGGGTGTCTGTCACATCAAGAGGAAGGAGGGGGTTTGCTCAGATGGAGCGGCAATGGATAAAAGGGAAAGGCGCGTAGCCAGATCAATGGTGGCATCGGAACTTTCGTTGGCCTCTGTCGGGGAAGGCGCGCGCGAGCTGATCCAGCGCGTTGCCGAAGGCGATAGGCTGGCCCTGGAGGGCCTTTACGATCGTTACGCCCAGCGGGTGTTCACGCTCGCACTGCGAATTCTCCGCAACCAAGCGGATGCGGA
Source organism: Gammaproteobacteria bacterium (assembly GCA_050740915.1). Taxonomy (GTDB): domain Bacteria; phylum Pseudomonadota; class Gammaproteobacteria; order JBOHHR01; family JBOHHR01; genus JBOHHR01. Next base: position 5,874 of record JBOIEG010000876.1, read on the forward strand.
AGAAGTAGTGCAGGAAGTGTTCTGGCAGGTGTGGCGCGGCGCCGGCCGATACAATCCCGCCCGCGGCACGCCCGATGCCTGGTTGTTTACCCTGGCACGGACGCGGGCCCTGGATGCGCTACGTTCGTCTCGTCGGGGCGAGGGCTTGGCTTTGGAGGAGGCAAGCGAAGCGAACGACGATCTCGCTGCGGCTGGAGCACAGGCCACGGAAATACGCCAAATTGTAACAAACGCCCTCAACGGGCTGTCTAAGGTACAACGCACGGCGATCGAGTTGGCCTACTACGGTGGATTGACACAGACCGAGATCGCAGAGCATACCGGTGCGCCCTTGGGTACGGTTAAAACTTGGATCCGTAAAGGGCTAGAGCAACTGCGAGACACGTTTGTGGCTGAAGGTTGGACAGTTAGGTGATGGACGAACGTTTTGCCGAATGGGCTGCGCTCTATGCCGTTGACGCACTCGACAGTGAAGATCTCGCGCGTTTTGAAGAGCGTCTCGCCGCGGGCGATGCGGAGTGCAAAGACAGCGTGTACGAACTGACGGCAGTGGCCGCGATGATGCCGCGGGCGCTGCCTGGGGCAGCGCTTAGGCCAGAGGTGCGGGCACGCTTAATGACGCGCATCGCGGCTGACACGGCACGCCCGTCGCAAACATCAAAGAGCGTGCGTCCGTCTGCACCCAAGAGCGCATGGGGAAGGAGGCGGCCTTCCCAGACTCGTCAGCGATACGCACCTTGGGCGGGTGGCATGGCCGCCGCGGCGCTTACCGGGATCATCGTGTGGGGTTATTACGATAGGCTTTTGGACGACGCACGGCTTAGGTCTGATGGACAGCGCGCCGAAATCATGCAGCTTGAAGCGGAGCGGGTCCGGCTGACAGCCGATATTAAATACCGCGAACAGGAGCTGGCTAAGGAGCGCGCCCTGATAGATCTCGTCTCTGCCAAGGACGGAATAGTGGCCTCGCTAAGCGGTGCCGTTCCCAGCGCCACGCGGGCCTATGGCTGGGTTATGTGGAGCCCGGAGAAAAAGCACGGGTTCATGGTGGCGCATTTTCTCCCTCCCCTACCCAAAGGGAAGCAATATCAGCTTTGGGCGATCGCGGATAAGCGGCCGTTACCGGCTGGGGTATTCGATGTCGACACCGTCGGGCACAACGCCCTTAGCGTTCAAGTCAACGCCGCACACCCGGATCTCTTCGCCATCACCGTAGAACCGGCGGGTGGGCTCCCCGCCCCCAGCGGCCGCATCGTCATGAAGGGCGTCAGACTCTAGTCGCTTAGCGCCCGCCGTACGCGGCTCAGCCCCGTTTCCGCCAAGGCGGGAAGGCGGCGTGAGAACTCGCCGCAATCATCCGAGCAACGTTTTCATCTAGTGTAGTGTCCCTTAAATAACCTTACAGTTAAGCCGCCTTCTTTTTCCCTCGGGGCAGGGTGGATCCGGGCTTGATCTGCTCCATCTTGACCCGCGCCCGCTCGATCTTCTTGATGATGTCCTCGACGGTGGCCGTCCAGATGAAGGGCTTG
>JBOIEG010000877.1:0-5565 GCA_050740915.1 Gammaproteobacteria bacterium
TATGGACAAACCGTGGAAAACGCTGCGCGTTTCCCACCGCTTGCCCACAGGTCGGCGGCTGTCCACAAGCTCCACAGGCAACAACAATCGGTTATTCAATTAGCAATTCAAAACCGATCGTTCAGACTCATACCTCTATTGGAATTGATTGCAGGAGAGCCCCAAATAGGGTGATCACCGCCTGAGGCTATGGTAAAACGCCGAGTCAGCGGCACCTGTGCCGGCACTGTCTGTGTCCCACAATACACCCGCGTGCGAGAGAAATTGACCGAAAACGAAAACCTGCTAGCCTATTAGGCGGATCACGAGGAAGTAGCCAGGTAAGGGCGGGGACAAGATTACTCGCGGAACGAGGGCCTTAGTGTGTGATCAATTTTTCACCCTGTGGGCCTTGGTCATTAGCGACATTTTGGATTTCTCCCAACCGATCCTTTGTTCTTGAGGATAAGGAAGGGAAAATCCCTACTGGGATCAACTTCTATGAACCACGCAAAAAAATGACGGAACCCCCAGAAAAGCCCGATGAGAGCACAGTCGCCCGGGACGACGCGACGGTTGTCTACACAGGCCCCCTAGATGTACAGAACCAACTCCCCAAAGCGGAACTTGTATGTCTCGAAACGCTTGACGAGCGCTTTAAGAGCTTACGGATCCCTCTCGTTGACACAGAACAGACCATTGGACGGGACCCCGAAAACAGCATTAGTATCGAGTACAGTAAGATCTCGCGACGCCATGCCCGAATTTTCGCCAAGCGGGGAGCATGGGAGATCGAGGACCTGAAAAGCACCAATGGAGTATACGTCAACGAAGAGAGAATTAGCCGTGCCCCGCTCACACAGGGTGATATCGTCCGAGTTGGCCCCCTCTCATTCCGTTATGCCTTAGAGGGAGCTCCCACTTCGCACGCGGACTCTCCCTTAGGAGCGGGTGGTACGATGTATGCCGGCCACCCTGCGGTAGCGGCCTTCCTTACCCCGCAGGAGAAGTCGGACGAGGTTCTGCGACAGGCCCCGCCGCGCCCATCTCCCCGCGAGTCCGAGACGAGCACCGCGCCAGTTTCAAGGAAAAAGGACTTTCCCCTGCGGTATCTTCTCGCTGTGTTGTTGGCTGCAGGTCTAGCGGGCGGCGGCTATCTCTACAGCAGGTACCTCAACGAGCGAGAAATCGAAGCGTTAGTGGCGAAATACAGTGACGACACACGCAAGTTTCTAGACAGTTACGAAGGGGAGGGCCTTCAGTTTTCCAAACAGTCACAGGAGGAAGAACTGGACGCGATCAGGAATATTGCAGCTAGGGTTGATCTTGCTACAGGGCAGCATCCCGCCAGCCTTCAACTAGAGGAGCTTCAGACCAGACTCCTGTTCCTCGCCTTTGAGCGCAAGCTTCAGGCCTTACTCACCGAGGGAAGGGTGCAGGATGCATTAGAACTCGTAGAGGATACGAAAGCGAAGCTTCCCGCTTTATCTGGGAGGGTTCCATCAAGAGGTGACGAGAAAAATGGCGTGGAAGAGGTCTCTGATCTGCTTGAATTGGCGGTGGTCATCGTCAAATTCAAACAGTTCAGACAGAGATTCCCTGATCCGGCCAGTTCAGGGTTTGATAAACCGGCCCCGTACTACCTGCGCGAGATGCAGATCCTAAAAGGCGATCTCGTCAGGCACAAAAGAGAAAATCACCTGCCGCTGTCGGTGACCTACACCTACTTTCAACGTATGGTAACGGATGTCGATGAGAATGATCTGCGTTTGTTAAACCGCTGGAAGGACGTGCTTAAGCAGGGACCCCCCTGAATTCCTGCTAACGCCATGCACCGATTTCCAAACAGGTCCCATCCGCCTAACGCAACAAACCGGACCACAACCCTTTCCGTTGGAGCTTGAATGCTCAACTGATCTGCACAACGGTGGTTTTTTGGTTTCGGTATCGCCTCCGGCACCCTATTCTAGGGGCTCAATAATCGGAGGGTCCGGCCCATCTCGGGAAGAGATAAAAAATCGGGGGGCGCAGCCCCCCGATCGCATTCGGCTCGAATGCTATTACTTGACTGCAACGTTCTGGTCGTTGTCTGAGCCAAACACGGTACCGCCGCCCGTGTTCTGGTCGATATCGCTCGTAGAACGCTGCCTCGTATCGGCGTCATTGAAAGACAGGCCTTCACTCAGGGCGAACGGGTTTTTTTGGTCGCCGCCGCTAGCCAAATTCCCAGCAGGGCCGCCAAGGCCAGCTCCCTTAGCTTCGGTGTTGGCCGCCTGGACGGTTTCCTGATACGCTTGGTTGCTACCACCACTTGCTTGTCCCATTTTGATCTCCTCTTTAGGTTGAATAGATTTCGTTGACACTCTTAGTGATATCTCGTTGAACCGAGACACCATTGTTAAGGCACTATGCGTGCCAGATTCGGAAATAATTACTAAGTGGCTGTTGTTTCAATTAGTTATGTAGAATGTAGAACCTCGGTGAGGCCGTCTGTAAGTTCACTCCAGTCCAATATTCATAGACAAACCGCTAGACAGTCCAATGAAGCTTTATATGCCTTCCTCGAGATGGATGCGTAGAAGACGATCCCGCGCGAAAGCGACCGCCAATTTGTTCCATTCAATATGTAGTAATCTGAAGGGCACTTCGATGAATGCGAAGTGCCCCGGCATGGGAGTGCCGCAGATGTTTCAAAATGGGTACTGTCTGAAAAATGGAGCTAAGAAAAAAATCCGGTTTTGCTTTGCGATGGGAAAATTGGAATTTTTCGGAGTGGCCTAAATAAATCTTGGGCAAGATGCATTACGATTAGCCAGTCCCCTGTTTGTAAAAAACGCATTGGATTTAAGCGTCATGGTACGAACCGTGCCTGGTACTAAATGGCGCTTTGTCCTCAGGGGGGAAGGTAGAAATGTCGGATCCGTTTAGGCCCAAGGGTGGGTTTGATCTCGTCTTTGACGATTTTTTAAGCGATCTCTCCCCAAATCCCTCTTGCCCAGAAAGGGTTGGTGAGATCACGCTGCGTGATGCGATCCCACGTGATCCAAGGGGCCCGTGGTTTGAAACAGGCGGCGATCCAGACCAGAACGACAACACGGCGTATGGGTCGATCCACATCCCCCCGTGACCTTGGAGGTTTAAGGTTGCACTGTTGCGGACAAAGATGGTGCTCAAATGGAAAAGCTCGGAGATATCATGCAGATAGAGGGAGCGCAGCGGTTGGTCTTCGACTCGGTTGGAGGTCAGTCAGCCTCGCTGTCGATCGGCTCCGGTGAGGCGGCGTGGACTTTCGCGAGCGTTCACATCCGCTGTAAGTCGCTCAACACCCCCCTGCCGTACCACCGTTGCTGAGCAGCAAGAGCTACTCGGCACCCTATTCTAATAGTTCTACAATAGAGGGTTCGGCCCATCCCGGGAAGAGATAAAAAATCGGGGGGCGCAGGCCCCCCGATCGCTTCGGCTCGAATGCTATTACGAGATTACGACGTTCGTGTCGTTGTCTGAGCCAAACACGACACCGCCGCCCGCGTTCTGGTCGATATCGCTCGTAGAACGCTGCCTCGTATCGGCCTCATTGAAAGACAGGCCTTCACTCAGGGCGAACGGGTTGCTCTGGTCGCCGCTAGCCAAATTTCCAGCAGGGCCGCCAAGGCCAGCTCCCTTAGCCTCGGTGTTGCCCGCCTGGAAGGTTTCCTGATAAGCTTGATTGCTACCACCACTTGCTAGTCCCATTTTGATCTCCTCTTTAGGTTGAATAAATTTTGTGACACTTTAGTAATATCTCGTTGAACCGAGACACGTTTGTTAAGGCACTATGCGTGCCAGATTCGGTAATGATTACTAACTGACTGTTTATGCAATTATTTATGTAGAATGACCAGCCTCGGTCAGGCCTGTAAGCCCCTAACGTCCAGTATTTATAGACAGATCGTCTAGACAGTCCAATAAGGCTTTATACGCTCCCCGAGATAGCTATAAGGTTAGCCAGTGCCTGCTACCGCTCTCGGTTAAGAACGCATTGGATTTAAGACTATGGTACGAATCGTGCCGGTATACTAAAATGCCATTATTAGAGCCTCAGATGGCGCTTTGTTGAAATTTCCAACGTTACGCTCAAGAGGAAGGTAGAAATGTCGGTTCCGTATAAGCGCAAATCTGGATTTGATTTTTTAACTCCACGTTTTTCAATCGATCTCTCCCTGGATGATCCCTTACCAGGCGGGCTTTGGAAAGCCACGCATCACGATGCCAGCGCGCGTGAATCAAGGAGTGCGTCTTTCGATGTCGACGATGCGAGTCAGAACGACAACACCGCCTATGGGTCGATCCACATCCCGCCATGACTTTGGGGATGAAGTCCGTTATCATCCCGCGAGTCATCCTCAACGGGAAGTGGCGTGAGTACAATCAGGGTCGCACTCTTTGCAGACAAAGGTAGTCCTCAAATCGAAAAGCTCCGCGATATCGTGCAGACAGAGGGGGCGCAAGCGCTGGTCTTCGACATCCAGCTCGGTGGCGAGTCAGGACCCTTGGTCAGCTTTGCTCCCGAGCGGCTCAGCTGGAGCGGTGTAGACTTCGCTGACATCGCTGCCGTTCACATCCGCTGTAGGTCGCTCAGCACCCCGCCTGCCGTACCGGCTTTGCTAAACTGCGCGAGCTACTTGGAGCTGCGCTGCCAGTACTTGCGCGAGCAGGAATACCAGTCCCTAACCTATAGCTTCCTCGATCAACTGGCGCGGCGGGGAAAGCTGGTTATCAATCCATTCACCAGCGCCTATCTCGATCACGATGCCAAGGCACAGCTTTATGAGAAGCTCCGTGCTCTAGGGCTTGCAGTTCCGCGTACACTAACGACCAACGATCCCGAGCGAGCGTTGAGCTTTGTCACTGAAACGGGGCAGGCGGTCGCGAAGCCTGCGATAGGCATAGGCTCGACCCGCACGGTACGGGAAGCAGATCTCGAGCGCCTGCATGAATTGCGGGCCTGCCCCGTGTTGCTGCAGGAACTTATCATCGGCGACACCCTGCGCGTGCATATCGTCGGCGATAGCGTGGTTCTGGCTTTGAAGGTGATCTCCGAAGACCAGGTGGATTCCCGCACTGCCGTTAAAGGGGTCGAATACTTCAAGCTTCCGGACGACGAGGAAGAACTTCTGGTAAAGGCGAACCGTGCTTTGGGGCTGCATTACGCCGCCTGGGACATACTCGCCACTGGGGATGGGCGGTATGTGTATCTCGACTGTAACCCCGGGCCTTACATCATGTGGATAGGCGAGGAGAACGTGTCCATCGTGCTCCGGGAACTCGCGAGATACATGATCGCGTATGCGCGTACGGGATCGGTTTCCGCGGCGGCTTGTGCGGTCAGGCCTTGGCGGCCGAACTAGTGTAGTGTCCCTTAAATAACTTTACAGTTAAGCCGCCTTCTTTTTTCCCTCGGGGCAGGGTGGATCTGGGCTCGATCTGCTCCATCTTGACCCGCGCCCGCTCGATCTTCTTGATGATGTCCTCGACGGTGGCCGTCCAGATGAAGGGCTTGGGATTTTGGTTCCAGGCTTGCCTAAATTCCTCGATCGCCTCTTTTAA
>JBOIEG010000878.1:0-6787 GCA_050740915.1 Gammaproteobacteria bacterium
GATGCATGCCAGTTGAACGCATCGAAGTAGCTGACACCCAAGAGAAACGCCTCCTTACCGTTAATCGTAAACTTGTCTCCGGAGATCCCAATCGTTGTGGCGCCCAAAGCCGGAGTCTGAAAAAGGACGAGGGTCAAGAACGCAAGTGTGAGTTTTTTCATTCTAGTGATCCTGTGATTTTTTAAGCTGGTTTCACACCAGTAGCAAGCTCAAATCCTGCAAGAGCCCGCGACATGTGCAGACAACCACCCCTTGCGCCAGAATCGGCCGCATGTTTATAGGCGCAACCCACCCTCTCCGGCAGCAAAAAGCCAGACGTGTTAAAGGCTAAAATAAGGGCGATACTACGCGCCAGACCGAATCCAGCCGCGAGTGGCTAGAACAGAAGGTCCGCCGTTTTAGTGGCTATATAAACAGCTTATTCAAGAAACGCGTGTCTATACACGCAGATATGAAAGAGGCGAGCATAAAAACTAACTGAGATTCTCCTTCTCATAGTGCATTCCCCCTTTGGATGCTATGAGCCGAGTGCTGCTACAGTAGTACATACTTGTAGCAGGGTCAAGGTTGAATTCGGCGGGGTGCTCGGTCGGGCGCGCCTCCAATAGGCTGACCGAGAGGAGAGCATGTCGTTTTTGAGCGTGGCTTCGATGCGTGCGATATCGTTTGGCCGAACGCAACCGTCGGGCATCCATCTTACCAGGCATTTTCAATGACCCTCTCGCGAGATCGGAGCATCCGGCCCTGGTCTGCTTAACCGTCTGCAGGGGGCTGCGTCGTGGCTAATCGGTAGACAAAAAGATCCTGATGGTTGTCGACGAGAGCGGATCCGTAATTCATGAAATGGAGGGACTTGTCGGCTTCGCGGCGACTAGGTGTTTGACTTAGTCCTCTGTGCACCATGTCATACTATAGTCAACAGAATAATAAGGATGCTTAGCATAAAAATACCCGTTCTTAGCCAATTCGACATTAAGAAGCTCTTTGTTTATAGCCAGGAGGTCCACCTGAATTCCGGAGTAACTGATTGCGATACCGCAGCATAACGCTGAGGTCTGTCAGAGATCCGCTTCATCTTTATAGTCTCTGTCCTACAAGAAGGGGGCGGAAGTACAAAACCCCACTGCAAAATACAGCGTTAGCGTGGTGAGGTTACCAATTTTCCCTACTCGCATCGCAAAACGCGTTCCTTATCCTAGCGTGGCTGCAGCTGGTTCAAAGCAGTCACGCAAATTGCAAAAATAGGCGTCAGCCTGGAAAAGGGCTAGCTCGGGCTCGTTGCCGGCGTTTGTATAAGGGCCACCGTGTGCTGTGTGTGTCGACAAAGAGATATTTTCCCAACTCCATCGCCTTCGACTCTCTATGAGCTACCTTCGGAGGTGAGCGCACAGGAAAGAATCGCTGCAACGCCGAGAAAGTCTATGAACGTACTCGTAACCGGTCATCGTGGTTACATAGGAACAGCGCTCGTGCCCATGCTCGCAAACGCCGGTCATGAAGTTGCGGGACAGGACAGTTATCTTTTCGAGAATTGCGTTCTGGGCGAGCGGCCGAACGATGTCCCATCACTGCGAAAGGATCTGCGTGACATCACAGTCGAAGACCTGCGTGGCTTCGATGCGCTCATCCATCTTGCAGGCATTTCCAACGACCCTCTTGGGGATCTAAACCCGGGTTGCACTTATGACATCAACCACCGGGCTTCGGTGCGCCTGGCTGAGTTGGCCAAGGAGGCTGAAGTCCCGCGTTTTCTCTTCTCTTCTTCGTGTAGCAACTACGGGGCGGGCAGCAATGATCTACTGGATGAGACCGCCACCTTCAATCCGGTCACCCCGTACGGCATCTCCAAGGTCTATGTCGAACGTGACGTGGCAAAGCTCGCGGACAAGAGCTTCAGCCCCACCTTTCTGCGTAACGCGACCGCCTACGGCGTATCTGCCAAGCTACGCGGTGATCTCGTCGTAAACAACCTCACTGCCTACGCCTACACGAGCGGTCACGTGCTTATCAAGAGCGACGGCATGCCGTGGCGCCCGTTGGTTCACATTGCTGATATCTCACGGGCCTTTATCGCCATTTTGCACGCTCCCCGCGAGAAGGTTCATAATGAAGCCTTCAACGTGGGCCGCACCGAAGAAAATTACCGCATCCGCCAGGTGGCAGACCTCGTGAAGGAGATCGTGCCCGGAAGCGAGGTTAGCTATGCCGCCGACGCCAGTCCCGACACCCGAAACTACCGCGTGAACTGCGACAAGATTACCCGCATACTGCCTGAATTCAAACCGACCTGGACGGTGCGCCAGGGCATTGAGGAACTTTACGAAGCCTACAGGGCAAACGAGATAACCGAGAAAGACTTCTTTAGCTCCCGCTACCTACGCATCAAGCGGGTTAAGGAGCTGCAGGAGGCCGGGAAGCTCGATGCCGGCTTGCGCTGGGTCGACGGCGTGCCGCCTCCGCAGCCAGTGTAAAGAGATGTATTGTACTCCGAGTAGCATCTTCCGGCTGAAACAGAATGTCCGCGAGGAGAAAACTGGAAGCAACGAAATGATCACTATCTCTAAGACTATTGATTTTCTGGTATCCCTTTCGACGAAGCCTTATGTGAACAGTTTGGTCCGGACGGGACTTACGTTTGCACCCCGTCCCGTTCGGCAGTGGGCTCGATGGCAGGTTCTCAAGCGGGGACAGATAAAACTGGTTCCGGAGGCAGCGCTCGAGGAGAAGTACGAGCAGGCGCTCCGCTTTCTGGCCGAGCGCCACGGACCGGAGGGGTTTGGAGATTACCTCGAATTCGGGGTCTTCTGTGGGGCTTCTATGGCCTGCATGTGGCGGGCGTTGCAACGCGTTGGCCTGGGCTCTGTGCGCCTCTTCGGCTTTGATTCCTTTGAGGGGCTACCGGCGAAGACCCCCGAGGATTCGGAACTTCCCTGGGAAGCCGGGACCTTCAAGTCCGATTATGGGTTAGTACAGGATCTGCTGGAAAAGCAGGGTGTGGACTCGGATAGGGTGTTCCTTGTCAAGGGTTGGTACCAGCACACCCTTAACGAGGATCTCCGCCAACGCCACAAGATCGCTAAAGCGTGCATTATCATGATCGACTGCGATTTTTACTCTTCAGCGAAAGAAGCTCTAACCTTTTGCGGGCCCCTAATTCAGGACGAGGTGATGATCTTCTTCGACGATTGGGACGCAGGGATTGGTTTGGCTGATAGGGACCTCGGGGAGAAGGCCGCCTTTAACGAGTTCCTGCGAGAACATCCAGACCTCAGCGCGCAGGAATTTGGAACCTATTATCACACAGAGATGGGACCTCGCAGCGCACTAGTGAATTCATCGAAGATATTCCTCGTCACTCGCCGAAGGTAATATATGGGGACCGCTCTTGCCTTTAATTGTGGTTTCTGGCACTTTTAGCGTTATAATAGTATCATTGTTTTAATTCTAACGCTAAAATAGCCAGCCATAAGCGAGCACCATTTCCATCGGACAAGACTGAAGCTAGATGAGCAAACGCCGTATCCCTGTGCTCCTCTAAGCCCATTCACCTTGGAGCGATCCGGCTCATCCCAGTCGGTTCAGGCGTTCTTGCCTTATGCCTTTCTTACCCCTGCGACGTTAGTTGCACCGGTGTCTCTACGGGGTTAGACTATCGCAACGCAACAAGGAGGGTGCGCCGGAAGAGCTAGTGGCCAACGTACACGGGTCGCGCGGAGGAAAGACATTGAGTGCCAAGAATCCCAGAGTCACCATTGGTATGCCGGTGTTCAATGGCGAGATTTACGTCCTGCAGGCACTTGAGTCTATTGTCGACCAGACCTACACGGATTTCGAGCTCCTCATTTCGGACAACGCCTCGACGGACGGCACAGAGCGGATCTGCCGCGCATATGCCGCGCGCGACCCACGGATACGCTATTACCGTAACGAGTCGAACCTCGGTGCGGTAGCCAATTTCAATCGAGTGTTTGAATTTGCTCGCGGCGAGTATTTCAAATGGGCGGCCCACGACGATGTGTTGACGCCGACATATCTCGAAAAGACGGTGGCGGCCCTAGATGCAGATCCGGGCGCGGTGTTGTGCCAGTCGCTGGTCCGGATCATCGATGAGAAGGGCAAAGAGCTAGCGATTTACGATAGCAAGCTCAAAGGTACCGATTCGCTGCGTCCGTCCGCCCGCTTCGCCCCCGTCATTCTGATTTACCACCTCTGTGCAGAGGTCTTAGGGCTGATCCGAGCCGCTGCCATGAGGCGCACTGCGTTGCTTGCGCGCTACCACGGTGGCGATCGGGCGTTGCAGGCAGAATTGGCGTTGCTCGGCCGGTTCATACAGATCCATGAGCCGTTGTTCATGCAGCGCGAGCATGCCAGCCGAGCCTCTCGCGCCACGCGAGCCGCCGATCCCAGTTTTTATGAAGGAAAACAGATCAGGCGAATCGCTTTCTTTTACGGCTTGCTATACCGTGACTACCTACGTGCGGTGCGCAAGCATGTGCCGTATTCGCGGGAGCGGATGCGATGTTACTGGCATTTACTGCGTTGGTGGGGAAGGAATTGGAATCTGATGCGTATGGCAGCCAATATGATGTTATTTGTCTTCCCGGGTATGTTGGTGTTCGTGGAAAAAGCAAGGAATAAGTTAACTCGCTCCCACATCCTCAAAGTTGCGAGTTGGTGTGATCGGTAGCGGGGCGTTTGCCGAGGCCGGGCACGTGCCTGGGCTCCGATCGCATCCCCAAGCTGAGGTGGTGGCAATCTGTGGCCGCCGCCCTGACCATACACGGGCGCTGGCCGAGCGCTTGCGGATTCCCAACGTCTATACCGACTATCGTGAGCTGTGCGCTCGCGACGATATCGACGCCGTCACTATCGTGACCCCCAATTCGGAACACGCCGCTCAAGCGGTGACCGCCTTCGGCCTGGGGAAGCATGTCTTCTGCGAAAAACCCTTAGCGATCGCCGTGGAGGAGGCCAGAACAATGGCCCGCGCGGCCGCGGCGAGCGGAAAAATTCACCAGGTCGGCTTCACGTATCGCTATCTTTACGGCGTGCGGGAACTACGCCGCCGTTTGCGGAGAGGTGATATCGGCGCACCCTATTACTTGCGTGCGCAATTCGACTCATGGCAGGGGATGGCACCAGACTTCCGAGTTGAGTTTCGGGAAAAACTTAGCCTCGCGGGAGGAGGCATGCTCTATGATGTAGGTTCTCACCTCTTCGACCTCTCGCGGTACATCCTCGGCCCCGTCGACAGGGTCAGCGGCTTCGCTAAGCTCATTCCACGGCATTGTCCCGATAGCCACGTGGGCGAGCCGGTTGCGATAGAGACAGATGACATTGCCGCGGCCTGGTTTGTCTACGAGAGCGGTGTTCACGGGCAGTGGTTCGCAAGCCGAGCCACGCCGTCTTCGGTGAACAAAGCCTATGTAGAGGTCATTGGTCGGGAAGGTGCCCTGCGGGCCTCACTCAGCCGGGGAGCGAACGATGTGCTAAGCCTTTCGCGTCCCTGGCCAGCCCGAATGGCAGGAATTGCCGCTGCCCGAACAAGCGTATGACGGGACACCACACTGTCTAGGCCTCATGATGCGTAGCTTCGTGGAGGCGTGCCGGCAGGGGCAACTGGATGGCGATGTAGACGCATCCTTTCATGAAGGCCTCGCCGCGCAACAGGGGTTGGCGACCGTGACCGAAGCCAGAAAGCATCTGACCTGGATACGGCTCCAAGACGCCGTATGAAAGCTCGGTGCGGCAGCGCTCCGGGCCGTAGCGCGAACCCTCTCCAAAGGGCATTCTGAACGGGCGTGACCGGTCTCACTGGCCACCAAACGAAGTGGCAAGAAGTCATCGGGCTGGTTCCCGCCGCCGGGCAGGCAACCCGGATCGCACCCCTGCCATGCAGTAAAGAAATCTTACCGGTTGGATTTCGTCACTTGGGCCCAGATGGCAGCGTGCGGCCCAAAGTCGTTTGCCATTATCTGTTGGAAAAAATGCGCCGTGCCGGTGTGACGCGCGTGTTCCTCATACTGCGTCACGGCAAATGGGATATTCCAGCGTATCTGGGCGACGGAACGCTGGTTGGCATGCACTTGGCCTATTTGATGCTGCGCGCCCCCTTCGGGGCCCCGTATAGTTTGGATCAGGCCTATGCCTTCGTCAGAAACGCGCTCGTCGTATTCGGCTTTCCGGACATTCTATTTCAGCCGAAAGATGCGTTTTTGCAGTTAATAGCGCGGCAGGCGTCGACCCGAGCGGACGTCGTCCTCGGCTTGTTCTCGGCCCACAATCCGCTGGAGATGGATATGGTCGCTGTTGCCGAGGGCGGAGTGGTCCGCTCCATTGACCTCAAACCCCGCCAAACACATCTGCAGCAGGCGTGGCTTATCGCTGTATGGACCCCAACATTTACCCATTTTATGCACGAGTACCTCAGTGATCGGACGGACCCCGGCGAGGAGCCTGAATTGTCGGTGGGGCATGTTCTGCAAGCCGCGATCTGTTCTGGCTTACAGATGCAAGCGGTTCAGTTTCCCGGCCACACCTATCTCGACATCGGCACGCCCGACAGTCTTCGCGCCGCCTTTACGGATCCGCGGTTCATAGCGACTTAGCGCACCGTCCTACAAAATATCCGTGGGTACACACGCAGATCCGCAACAGCGCGCCACTCAGAGTTTGTGAAAAAACCTACTGCGCTCGGGATCTCGCGTTCCGGCGGTGCTCGGAATCCTCATGTATTTCAATATACACTGCGGTTCCTGCGCTCCGGCGGAACGCGACCTTCCTTCGC
>JBOIEG010000879.1:0-1213 GCA_050740915.1 Gammaproteobacteria bacterium
ATCGTGGCGACCGCGGCTGTGGCGGTCAGTAGCCCCACACCGGGGATCGCGGCAATCCGTTGGCTCGCCGGGTCGTCTTTGTGCCACTGGCGCAAGCGCCCCTCAATCTCGGCCACTTGTGCCTCGAGCTTCCCGATGCGCTCGAACTGCTCGCGTAGCGTGTCGATCAGCACCGCAGGCAGTCGATCGGCCAAGCACTGCAGCACCTTAGAGACCCCCTTCCTGACCCCCGTCTTGCCCTGTGGCATCACTTCGCCATACTCGGTGAGGAGCCCACGTAGTCCATTGATCTGAGCTGTGCGAAACTTCACCAGTTGGCTTCGCATGCGATGCAGCGCTAATACGGCTTGCTGGGCTTCGCTCTTGACCGCCACGCTCTTGATCCCCGGCTGTTGCACGGCGGTCCAGATCGCCCGCGCGTCCGCCGCATCGTTCTTGTTGCCGCCTACGAAGGGTTTGACCCGCTTGCCAGGCAACAGCGTGACCTTGTGGCCCAAAGCCTGGAGCTGACGGGCCCAGTGCTGTGAGCCCGCACCCGCTTCCATGCCGATCAGGCACGGAGCACGGTTGGCGAAATGCTCCAGAAACTTCTCGCGCTTAAGCGGCAAATTGATGATCTCTCCCGTCTCCATCTCAACCCAGTACAACTAGGACACGCGCTTTGCACTGTCAACACCGACCACGGTATGCTTCATTTCGGACCCTCCGGTTTGCCTGTGAAGAGATTATTCTTCCACTTTGGGCACGTTGATGCCGTAGGCCCGTGAGGGTTCCTACCTCGCCCTCCGCTTCGCGGAAGCCCAAGGTCCCGTTGTCCACGGTGCGGCTCGCCGGCGGTCCCTCTATCACCAGAGGCGAGCGGCGCGGTGGACAACTCCCGCCCAACCTCCACCCTCAATCGGAGGTGGGGGCGTCCATACCATTTCTCCTGTGTTGTAAAGGGTATGGGATTAGGGAGTGAAAAGGGGAACTGGCGTGGGTGAATCAGGCCGGTACCAGATGGGCTCATCGAAAAAAGGCGTCTGGTAAATGTCTTCAAGAGTGGTGCTACAGACGCGAAATATGGATGCCCAGGATTCCTTTCCGAGTTCTTTTAATACTTCCATTGTGAAGCGGCAAATGGCTTTTCTTCTTGTTTCCCGATACTCGGGTGTTTGTCCTGTGGTCACGTAGGCGATCACTACTGCATTGGTGTGGAAGAGCTGCCTATAGG
>JBOIEG010000880.1:0-2214 GCA_050740915.1 Gammaproteobacteria bacterium
GAATACGTGCCCGTGGCATAGCCGTAGATGAGCAGCGCCAGCAGCACCCCAGGGTGATATGCCGCCGAGCCTGCACCACGGTATTGACCGTTCAGCGCCCAGAGGTCCAACTGCTCGACAATGTCCACCACAAAGCGCGCTAAGTGGTCCCTCGGTAGCCACTCATCGACCGACGGCGGCAGCAAGTAGAGTGTGTCACGATCGCATTGACGGAAGTGGCTCATGCACGTTCGCTCATTGAATCCATTGCCGATCCGATCGGTTTGCACATCAAAAGTTCCGCCTTAAGTCCGACAGGCTCCTAGGGCCAGAATGACGCTCTCGGGGTAGCCGAGCTGAACGGTCGTCTCCACAACAACGGCTGGCTTCATCAGTTTCATGACGCCGTCCACGAGCAGGAACAGGGCCGGCAGGGCGCTCGTGACCCACCCGGTCCAGAGCATCCCCTTCGAGACGGGGGCAGATTGCGTGTCCGATTGCATGGTTGTTTCCTCCGTCTAATCGAACACCTGCATCATAACTCGTCAAAAGGACCTTGTCTTGTACAAAAACGACAGCTGCTTCTCCGCGCCAATAATTTGTGCAGGTGTTTGTCCGATCAAGTATTTGAGTGATCGGGTGAGATGCGCTTGATCGAAATAGCCGGCTTCGTGAACCGTGTCGAGAATTGAGACGCCTTGCTTCAAGAGGTTCGTCGCATGTCGGGCGCGTTCGATTTGACGAATAGTACTGTGGGTCATACCCGTCGCTTGCAGAAAATGCCGCTGTGCGGATCGTATTGACAGTTCTTGCCGTTGACCTTGTAATGCAGCATCTACGGGGAGGTCAACCGCAATCAACCCATCATGCACAAGCCAGTTCACAAATGTTTCCGCATTCTCAAAGTCAGGGTATTCCCACACAGAGCCATTCAGCCAGAAGGAGTGACCCGTTGCTTCAGGCAAGGTCACATCTCTTCGATCGAGGAGATTTCTTGCGGGGAGCTGTGGCATGAAAGTGCCCAGCTTGAAGCGGATGCCAAGCCACTCACCTTCCGCAGGACAGTCCAGCGTCGCCGCTTTCGTTTCCGGTCCGCGCACAGTGAGAGTTGTTTTGCCATGGTGTCGCGTCACGACCATCTCCCAATGACTTGCGGCAATCGAGAGAAAAGTGCCAGCGCACTCACTGTGACAACGCCAAATCCTTTCAACAAAGGGCGAGTCCGATGGCCTATCGTCAAAGATAAGGAACATGCTTCTGTCCCCTGTATATTTGCATGAGCGCGATGTGCACCCCCTCTGCGGCGTAACTCATAATTTGACTGAAGCCAGCTGCGCCGCCGAACAACGCCTATAATAAGCTCAGCGGCGGACTTGCCGGGGCGAAGCGGAGGCAAGGCCGTCCGCTGGAGCGCGTTGATACTAATTGAGGCCCCCTCCTGCGGCTTTCGGGCTTGGTAGGATAACCCTGCCATCCCACACGTTAATTAACGTCAATGCGAAGGAGGAGGCCAAATGAGATTTTATACCAAACAACATCGCTATTACTGCGGTATCGATTTGCATGCGCGCTCGATGTACGTCTGCATCCTCGATAACGAGGGAAAGACCTTGGTGCACCAGAATATCAAAACCTGTCGAAAGACATTCTTGGCGCTGATTCACCCCTACCAGGAAGACCTGGCGGTGGCCGTGGAGTGCATTTTCACCTGGTATTGGATCGCCGATCTCTGCCGTCAGCAGGGCATTGCCTTCGTCCTGGGGCATGCGCTCTACATGCGAGCCATCCATGGGGGCAAGGCCAAGAACGACAAGATTGATTCCCAGAAGATTGCATTACTGTTAAAGGGCGGTGATCCCTCAGGCCTATGCCTACCCGGCTGAGAGGCGGGCCACCCGTGATCTGCTCCGTCGTCGAATGCATCTGGCGCGAGAAAGAGCGGATCTGATTGCGCATATTCAGAACACGGTCAGCCAGTACAATCTACCACCCCTAGGCTGCCGGATCGGCAAGAAGAGCGAGCGCCAAGGAGTCGTGGAGCATTTCCCCGACCCCGTGGTGCGACAGATGGTTGCTCTAGACCTCACGCTCATCGAGCAGTACGACGAACTGAGGTAGGATGGAAAAAATGGACGCCTTCGATAGAGTATTAGAGAAGGAGGGTGTTCAATGAATAGGTTACCGAAACAGGTTTACACGAAAGAGTTTCGTGAGAACGCGGTGAAGCTGGTTGTG
>JBOIEG010000881.1:0-1740 GCA_050740915.1 Gammaproteobacteria bacterium
CAGCTCGGCATCGCCATCGCTAAGCGTACGTACAAGGCGTACCGCCAGTTGCTTGCCTCCCCCCGCTGGCAGCGCGTTTTCAACGCCAGTGCACGTCCCCAACGGCTCCTATGGGCCAGCACGGGAACTAAGGACCCCAAGGCGTCCGACGTCCTCTACATCAAGGCCCTCGCTGCGCCTTTTACGGTGAACACGCTGCCCGAGGGAACCTTGAATGCCCTCGCCGATCACGGCGAATTGGGCACGATCCTGCCGGCAGACGGTGGCGACTGTGAGGAAGTGTTAGCGCAGTTCGCTAAGGCCGGAATCGATGTCGACGCCCTGGCCGCCCAGCTCCAGGATGAAGGGGCGAAGTCGTTCGTTACGTCCTGGAACGAACTGATGGCGGTGATCACTTCCAAGAGTGCTGCACTCAAGGAGGCTGTAGCCAGTTGAAGGCCGGGGCTGATCGTCCCGAGAATGACACCTTCAAAATCTCGCGGGAGACGAAGAATGTCGGAGGCTTCCCATTTGAACGTGCTGGTTATTGATATAGGCGGGACGCATGTCAAAGTCTTCGCTACCGGACAAGCCCAACCTCGGGAGTTTCCCTCCGGGCCGACCCTGACGCCCAAAAAGATAGTCTCCGGAGTCAAGAAGCTCACGGCGGAATGGAAGTATGACGTCGTGTCCATTGGATACCCGGGACCGGTTCTCCGGGACCGGCCGGTTGCAGAACCCCATAATCTCGCGGCCGGGTGGATCGGGTTTCACTTTGGAGAGGCGTTCGGGTGCCCTCTGAAGCTCATCAATGATGCGGCCATGCAAGCCTTGGGAAGCTATAAGGGCGGGAAGCTGCTTTTCCTGGGCTTGGGAACTGGTCTTGGCTCCGCGATGGTTGTGGATGGCATCGTCGAGCCAATGGAACTGGGTCACCTTCCTTACAAGAAGGCGACCTACGAAGATTACGTGGGCCTCCGGGGATTAGAGGAGTGGGGGAAAAAGAAATGGCGGTGCCATGTCGCGGACGTGGTTGCCCGCTTGATCGCCGCCCTCCAGCCCGATGACGTAGTTCTGGGAGGAGGCAACGTCAAAAAACTGAAAGAGTTGCCTCGAGGATGCCGGGCGGGCGACAACGCCAATGCGTTCTTCGGAGGGTTTCGTCTGTGGGAGCAGGCCGGTGATCGGACGTTCCCGCCGCCGCAAAGGCCCATACTTAGAGAAGGCAGGAGACGAAAGGAGTAAGAACATGGCAACACCGGTAGGAACAGGTACCAAAAACCGGCGAATCGAACCGCTGACCAAACGCAAAGCCTGGAAGGCTCTCCAAACCCACTACGAGAAGGTTCGGAAATTACATCTGCGAGATCTCTTCGCGGCTGATCCCAAGCGCGGTGAGCGGATGACGGCCGAGGCTGCGGGCCTCTTTCTGGACTACTCGAAGAACCGTATCACCGACGAAACCGTCAAGCTCCTCATCGAACTGGTCGAGGAATCGGGCCTGCAATCGCGGATCGACGCCATGTTTCGAGGGGAAAAGATCAACACCACGGAGCAGCGGGCGGTCCTGCACGTGGCCCTGCGCGCGCCTGAAGGAGCATCCATCGTCGTAGACGGCGAGGACGTAGTGCCCCAGGTCCACGCCGTACTCGATAAGATGGCTGACTTCTCCAACCGTGTCCGGAGCGGGGAGTGGAAAGGACATACCGGCAAGCGCATTCGCAACGTCATTAACATCGGCATCGGCGGCTCCGACCTCGG
>JBOIEG010000882.1:0-15373 GCA_050740915.1 Gammaproteobacteria bacterium
CGCTCGGGATCTCGCGTTCCGGCGGTGCTCGGAATCCTCATGTATTTCAATATACACTGCGGTTCCTGCGCTCCGGCGGAACGCGACCTTCCTTCGCTCGCGACGGTTTTTTCACAAACTCTCACACAAAAGACCCTGGTCGATAGCCTGGTGACCGAAAGCAGCGAGCGCACATACGCGTGGGCTGGCCCCTGGACGACAACCGGGTAGGGCCTGTTTTTTAATGATGGAGCATGACCTACACAGATGGGCCGTTCGTCGAATAGGCTCCAGGGAGGCTTGATCACGCTTACCATTATCCTCCACCGGCTTTTTACCGCCTGCGAAGCGCGTCGATCGGCACATGAAGAAATCCATGCTCTGTCTGATGGTGGGGTGTTTCTGGCACCCGTATCTCCCGGCGGCCACGATCAAGGAACTGGACTCATCAAAACAGTATCGCCTCAAAGAGGTCCAGATCGCCGGCAATAAGGCCTTCTCCGCACGCGCTCTGGGAAAGGAGATCCTTACCAAGAGTCGTGCCTTTTACCTGTTCTGGCGCAAGCCGCCGCTATTTGACCCGGTCGTCTTCGAGACCGATGTCAAACGACTGCGGCGCTTCTATGAAGAGCACGGGTACTACGGCGCCCGGGTGGGCTATGAGCTTGAGATCGACGACGAGGCGCTGATCACTGCACGGATTCAGATAGCGGAAGGCCAGCCGGTCAAGGTCCAAGACATCACCGTCGAGATCCGTAGAGACAAGCCCCCCGATCGGATACCAGGGCTGCCTCTAAAGCCGGGTGCGATCTTTACCGAAGACGCCTATCAGCAAAGCGAGGCGGCCTTGCGGGCCTATTATCTGGATCGGGGTCACGCCCATGTAGAGACCCAGCGCGAGGCGAAAATCGATCCAAGAGAACGACAGGCATGGGTGGACTACAGGGTGAAGCCCGGACCGCGGGCGGTGTTCGGAGAGACACGGGTGCAGGGAACGGAGCGGGTTTCTCCGGAGTTGATCGTGCGAGAGCTCACCTATCAACGAGGTGATCGGTTCTCTCTGGGGCAGATCAAGGTCTCGCGGGAGAAGATCGTCAACCTGGGATTATTTCGTTCCGTGCAGTTGGTTCCCGAAGAGACCAAGAAAGATGCCAGAATGGTCCCGATGCGGGTCCGTGTCGAGGAGCAAGCGCCGCGAGACATTCGCATCGGTGTAGGCTATGGGACAGAAGATGAGTTTCGCGGCCAAGTCCAGTGGGCTCATCGCAACTGGCTTGGGGGCGGTCGCCAGCTCTCTGTCAATCTTAAGGGGTCCGCTATCACGCGCGAGCTAGATGCAAGCTTCATCCAACCGCACTTCCTGACCCCGCATACGCTGGGGGCGGTCAACTTGGCCCTGGGACAAGAGGATGAGGAGACCTTCCTGCTTAATTTCTCGCGCTTGCGCCCGCGCCTAGAGCATCGGTTCTCTCCCACGCTGTCTGGGTTCATCGGCTACCGATTGGAATATAACAAGCTGGAAGAGGTGGCTAACGCGACGGCCCAAGCGCTCGGTGGTATAAAAGAAAAAGGTTTTCTGTCGGGGCCCACACTGGGCGTGGTGTGGAACGTCACGGACGATCTGCTCAATCCCAAAAAAGGGGGTATTGTGACTCTCGTTGGCGAGCAGGCCGGTGAGCCCTGGGGTGGGGACTTTCGATTCTTTAAGCTCAGTGCCGAGGGGAAAAAGTATCAGCAGGTGGGGTGGGACATCGTGTTGGCCGCTCGTCTGAAGATCGGCATCGCGGATAGCCTTGGCGCAGACGATGATTTCCCGCTCTTCGAGCGCTTCTACGCAGGTGGCGAGAAGAGCGTGCGCGGCTATGGTCGCAGGCGACTCGGACCGCTCGGTGCCGCGGACGATCCCATTGGCGGCCTGAGCCTGGTGGAGGGTTCCATCGAGTTGCGCCGCCCGCTGTGGAGGGATCTGAGCGGAGCGGTGTTTCTGGACTTTGGCCAAGTCGCGACACGCGCCTACGACCTTCCGTTTAACGAGCTGGAATTTTCCACTGGTTTCGGCGTGTCCTATCTGACGCCGCTTGGACCTTTGCGTTTAGACTTAGGCTTCCCGTTCAATCCACCTCCCGGCGATGCGGCTTGGCAAGTGCATTTCAGCATCGGGCAGTTCTTTTGACATGGCCAAGACAAGGACTTATTTAGGCCGGACCGCGCTGATCGCAAGCGGGATATTGCTGCTCGTCGTAGTGGGGCTCGTGCTGTATTCACGCACCGAAGGATTTCGCGATCGCTTGCGCGATGAAGTAGTAGCCGCCTTGAACGAGAGCATCCGGGGGGAAATTGGCCTCGGTAGGGTGCAAGGGTCGATATGGGCCAAGCTGGTCCTTTCAGATCTGAGCGTGCGATACCAGGGGGACGTCCTCCTGGGCGTGCCCCGCATCAGCGTGAGCTACAGGCTGCTACCCTTGCTCAGGGGGCGCCTAGAGATCGACTCATTGCGGGTCGTCGGGGTTGTCATGAGGGCTAAGCAAGATGCGCAGGGTCATTGGAACGTGGCAGAGGCGCTGTCTTCGGGAAAACCAGAGACCGAAGAAGGCGCAGGATTACCGCTGACGGTGGCCCTCCATGAGATCGTTTTGCGCGGGCGTCGTATCGAGCTCCGACCGCCGGGTGGCCAAAGTTATCATTTAACGGATACAGAGCTGGATGCCCGTGTCGTGCTCGGCCCGGCGGGCGTCGCGGCCGAGGTCAGTCGGCTGGCGACGCGGCTGACGGCATCGGGGATGCCGCCCGTTCAAATGGATGCCGCGCTTGCTTACCAGGACAGCACCGCGCCTGCCACCGCGCGGGTCAAGCGTTTGGTCCTCGCCACGCCGCTGTCTCGCCTGCGTTTTGCAGGCGCACTTCGCGACCTAAAGGCCCCCCACGTTGAGGCGACGATGTTGATCGATAAGGTGGCCGCGGCGGACGTCCGCACGTTCGTTTCGGATCCGGGACTCAAGTCGGATGTGACGGGTAGCCTCGTGGTGCGCGGTCCCCTCTCAGAGTTGCGAGCCTCGCTCGAGCTCGCAGCCGCTCGATCGCGCATCACGGGCGAGCTGCGGGCCGATGTGAGCGGAGCTGAGCCGCGATACGCGGCGACGGCCCGCCTAGCGCGGCTCGATATAGCCGATCTCCTCGAGTTACAAGAAATGGCCGGGGTTGTGGATGGCACCCTGTCGGCCCGCGGATCAGGTGCGTCCTTGGACCAACTTTCGGCACAAGCCGAGCTGAAAGGCCAAGGATTGCGCCTAGGCGATTGGCAGATCGGCACGGCCGCCATAGACACGCGCTTGGACCACGGTAGCGCTACGCTCAAAGGGGAGCTTAGGGGAGAATTGGGTAAGGCGAACTGGCAAGGAGAGGTCCGCTTGACAAAGACGCCCCATTATCGGCTCGACCTATCGGTCGAGCACTTAGACATCAAAAAGCTTGCGGCAGGAGCAGAGCCGATCGAAGGTGACCTTAATCTAAAGGCCACGATAAGTGGGAAGGGCCTGGCCCTCGCGGACATGAACACCAGGGCCGAGGTCGATCTACTCCCATCCCGAGTGGGGCCTGTTCAGGTCCGAAGCGGACGGCTCGATGCGCAGATTGCAGAGCAGCGTATTCGGATCGACCAGGGGCGGCTCCTCGCCAAGGACACCAACATTGCCATCAGCGGACAGGTAGCCGCGAAGGCGGATGCGCCTGGAGCGCTGTCTTACACGGTGCAGATGGATGACATCGGGCCGTGGCTCGCTCTTGCCGGCCGACAAGGGTCTGGAAGGCTGGAGCTTAGGGGAAAAGCGGAAGGCGCGATCGGCGACTTGGCGGCGCAGGGGGAGCTGAACGCAGCCGCCTTGCGCCTGCCGGACTTTTCTTTTAAAAGCGGGACCGTCGACTTCGATATCAGTGCGATCGGAAGACCGCAGCCGCGCGGCACCGTAACGGCCCGGCTGGCCGGGCTAAAGGCGGCAAATGTTGGTCTGAGAACACTCGATGCTAATGTCACCTTGGCGCCTGCCAAAACCCTATTCGCTCAGATCGCAGTCAAGGCGCAGGGCACCGAGGCGCGTGCGCACCGGTTGCGCTTGGAAGTCCGAGCACTAGCCGACCGAGTCGCCGTAGACCTCAAAGAGCTTCGGCTGGCGTTGCCCGGCGGCGTTTGGCAACTCGCACAGCCGGCCAACGTCGCTAAAAAGGGGGATTACATCACCATCGACAATTTGTCGCTTGTCAATGGAGACCAACGCTTGCTCGCCGACGGTACGTTCTCGCTATCGGGTGGCCAAGACCTCAGGCTGCAGATCGAGCGATTCGACCTCGCCAGTTTTCGACCGCTTTTAGAGCAGCCTCGATTGGCAGGGCGTCTCAGTGTACGGGCAGCCATCGGTGGGACGGCTGTGGCTCCGCGGATAGCCGCCACCGGGGATGTAGCTCAACTAACAGTAGGCGATCAAGCCTTGGCTGGGGTTTCGACTCGCCTCACGTATGGCAAGCGACGAGCGACGTTCGACCTGGTCGTGAAGCAGGACGCCGCACACGCGCTTAACGCGACGGCCAGCCTGCCGGTGGCCTTAGCGTGGGCAGGCGGCTTTAAGGCGGAGGCTCACGGCGACCTGGACGCTAGCGTACGTTCCACCGGTCTGGATCTGGCCGTGCTCAACGCGCTGGCGGACCAGGGCATACGCGACGTGCAAGGGAAGCTGATCCTGGACCTGCGGCTGCGGGGGCCGGTGTCACGCCCGCAACCCTCGGGTCGCTTTGGACTGCGCGAGGGTAAAGCTACGGTAGAGGCAACCGGCTTGACTTATGCCGATGTAACGCTGCTCGGGACAATGGGTCCGGACCAGATACGGATCGAGCAGGTCTCGGCGCAGTCACGCAAAGGCCAGATCCAAGGCCGCGGGCGGGTAGACATTCGCGATTACCGCCCGCAGCGAGTCGAGCTTTCGATCACCGCGACGCGTTGGCCGGCGATCTGGACGCGCCAGTACAAGGCCGAGATCGACTTGCAGGTGGATGCCGAAGGTCCGCTCATCTCACCCAGTGTGACTGGCCAGGCGGAGGTGCTCCATGCGCGACTACGTCCGGATCTCACGATCCTCCAAGACCAGCCGATCACGCCCCGCGATGAGACGATCGTCGTCGTCCAAGCCGAGGATCGGGTCAAGCCGGCGCCGCAACCGCAAGCGAAAGAACCAGGACTTGCCGAAAGCCGGCTATACGAGGCGCTGGCGCTGGATTTCGAGCTGCGCTTGGCCCGTGACACGCAGGTGAGGGATCCCAATGCCAGAGTAGAACTGACGGGTGATGTCCGAGCCAAAAAGCCAAAGGGCGGGCCTCTTTCCTTGGTCGGCGCCATCGACGTCGAGGAGGGTTGGGCCGGGTTCAAAGGCCGCCGTTTTGCTATGGAACGCGGCCGGGTGGTGTTTACGGGTGGCCAGAAAATCAATCCATCACTTGACATCGTGGCGGCACATCGAGCGTCCGACTATCTGATCAAGGTGGTTATCGCAGGGAGCGCAGAGGAGCCGAAACTGGACCTGGAGAGCGAGCCGCCGCTAGAGCAAGCCGATATTCTGGCCGTGCTCCTCTTTGGGAAGCCCGCGAGTGAGCTGGAGCGCGGCGAGAAGCTGGACCTGCAGCGCCAAGCAGCGTCACTCGCCGGCAGCTACGCCGCCTCGGCGATCGGACAGTCTGTCTCAGACGCATTGGGACTGGAAGCACTCGGTGTGGAGATGGACTTCTCGGGCGGGCAAGTTGGCTTTCAGCGTTATCTGACACCGAAGACCCGGATTTCGATATCCCAGGACCTGGTCGGAGGAAGGGAGGGGCAGGAGATATCCATAGACTATGAGCTGGCCCCCGGTTGGGAGCTCGGTACCGTGACCAGCTCCTCGGGCAGCGGGGCGGATATCATCTGGCGTAAACGATATTAGTCGCGACTCGCGCCTGGGAAGCCTTCATGTGGACAGCAACGCAGCCTGGGATCGAGTCCAAGATGCACCCTCGGCCGGAATCGGCGGATGACAGTGTTACTGGCTGTGGAAAACTACAGGGCAAAGTCGGGCTTATCAGCGGGGGTGACAGCGGTATAGGGCGCGCGGTCGCGATCGCCTTTGCCAAGGAGGGCGCGGATGTCGCTATCCTCTATCTGCGCGAGCATGGCGATGCAACCGAGACCCAGCGAAAGGTCGAGTCGCTAGGCAGGCGCTGTCTTGCCATCGCCGGGAATGTAGGCGATGAGGCGTTTTGCCGGCAAGCGGTGCAAAACACGGTGAGCTACTTTGGCCGGCTCGACATACTGGTCAACAATGCCGCCGAGCAACATCCACAAGACAGTATCGAGAAGATCTCGCGCGAGCAGCTTGAACGCACCTTTCGCACCAATATTTTCTCCATGTTTTATTTGACCCAAGCCGCGCTTCCACACCTCAAGGAAGGTGCGCGTATTATCAATACCAGTTCAGTGACGGCTTACCGAGGCAGCCCTCAGCTACTCGATTATTCCGCAACCAAAGGCGCTATTGTTGCGTTTACCCGCTCCTTGTCCTTGGCGCTCATTGAGCAAGGGATCTATGTCAACGCCGTCGCTCCAGGACCGATCTGGACACCGCTGATCCCTTCCAGCTTTTCCGAGCAAAAGGTAGAAAAGTTTGGTGAACAGACTCCTATGGGCCGCCCCGGTCAACCCGAAGAGGTAGCCCCCTCCTACGTGTTTCTCGCCTGCGATGACGCCTCGTATATCGCGGGGCAAGTGCTGCACCCGAATGGAGGCGAGGTAGCGAACGCTTGAGCGCTCAAAGCGCACAGGCGCTAAAGAGTCGACATTAAGCTAGAGCTTGGAGGTATCTATGAAAGACACTCTGCGTGAATGCATCGAGGAATGAGGGGGGGGCGGCCGGATCGTAGTGCGCTGGGGCAGCACGGATGAGATCTGCATTCTGAAACACGGGGCGTGATCGCTTATGTCCTTTCGGCAGGTCTGTGGAGGCGCCGTCAGATCCTCCTTGGCCGAGATTCCAGTGCGCTTATCGAGGCGCAGAATTCGAGCCAGGACTGTGCGCGAGAGGACAGCTATCTGGCCTGCGGGTAGTCGATTAGCGCGGAGTTCCGAGGAATAACGGAAGCGCTCCCTCAACAAACCGTTGTAGTTTGGCTTGACCGGCGGGTGTGGGCATGAGGTGGCCGCAGGACTGAGAGTTTGTGAAAAAACCGTCGCGAGCGAAGGAAGGTCGCGTTCCGCCGGAGCGCAGGAACCGCAGTATATATTGAAATACATGAGGATTCCGAGCACCGCCGGAACGCGAGATCCCGAGCGCAGTAGGTTTTTTCACAAACTCTGATACCAGGTCCCGATTTCAATCACAGCGTCGGCCCCAAGCTCGCGTGCTTTTTCCGCTATTTGGTTGAGGACAGAGTCCGTCCCGCCGTACCAGATCCGACCGGCGTTAATCTCACCGAGGACTTCGAACTTCACGCCTTCAGGTAAGGACGAGTCGAGAAAAAGTACTTTGTTCGAGTGAGCCTGTGCCGATGTTTGAGAATAGGCCTCACTGTCAGTGGTGTTCTTAAAAATAAAAGGGCTGTGGGCCGCACATCCTTCCAAGCCTACCAGCAAGGCCAGTGCAAATAACCAGAACCGCTTGTGCACAATATCAAGCCGCTAGTTGCCGCAGCACGTAGGGTAGGATGCCGCCGTGATTGAAATATTCCCACTCCTTGGGGGTGTCGATGCGTACCTTAGCGACAAAACGGATAGCCTCTGCGCCCTCTCGCTTGGCGATGACGGTGACTTCTTCGGCAGCTTCCACGAGACCTTCGATGTCATAGGTCTCTTTGCCGCTTAACCGCAAGTGTTCGGCGTTTTCGCCCTCCTTGAAGGACAAGGGCAGCACCCCCATCCCGACCAGATTCGAGCGGTGGATGCGCTCGAAGCTCTCCGCCAGCACCGCCCGCACACCCAAGAGCCGCGTGCCCTTGGCCGCCCAATCACGCGAGGAGCCGGTGCCGTATTCCTTACCCGCGATGACCAGCAGCGGTACGCCCTCGGATTGATAGCGCATGGAAGCATCGTAGATGCTCATTTTCTCACCGCATGGCAGATGCGAGGTCCACCCGCCCTCCACGCCGGGAACGAGTTGGTTGCGTAGCCGAATATTGGCGAAGGTGCCGCGCATCATCACCTCATGGTTGCCGCGGCGCGCACCGTAGGAGTTGAAGTCTTTTTCCAGCACGCCGTGCGCGATCAGGTAGCGCCCCGCAGGGCCGTTTGGCTTGATGGAGCCGGCGGGGGAAATATGATCGGTGGTGATGCTGTCACCCAGCAGAGCCAGGCAGCGCGCATCTCGGATCGGCTCAAACCCCGCGATCTCCATGCTCATGCCGTGGAAATAAGGCGGGTTTCGGACGTAGGTGGAATCCTCCCGCCACTGGAATCGATTGGAGGCCGCCACCTTTATCCCTGCCCACTGCGTATCGCCAGCGAAAACATCCTGGTAGCTCGAACGGAACATTGCCGAATCGATAGTGCGGGCGATGGCTTCCTGGATCTCGCTTTGGCTCGGCCAGATATCGCGGAAATACACGGGATTGCCATCCGCGCCCTGGGACAGCGGCTCCTGCTGCAGATCGATGTCCATGGTACCGGCAATAGCGTAGACCACGACCAAGGGTGGGGAAGCGAGATAGTTCATCTTCACCTCCGCATGAACCCGGCCTTCGAAGTTGCGGTTACCCGATAGCACGGCGATGACGGCCAGATTGCCGTCCCGGATCCCCGCGCTCACCTCTGGCGGCAGGGGACCCGAATTACCGATGCAGGTGGTGCATCCGTAGCCTACGGTCTGGAAACCCAGCGCATCCAAGGCGGGGGTAAGACCCGTTTTCTGCAGGTACTCGGTCACGACCTTAGAGCCGGGAGCAAGGCTGGTCTTGACCCAGGGTTTTACCTTGAGGCCACGCTCCAGCGCTTTTTTCGCCACCAGACCGGCGCCCACCATGACCGAAGGGTTGGAGGTATTGGTGCAAGAAGTGATAGCGGCGATGACCACCGCTCCGTCTTTCAGCTCGTACTCCTCGCCGCTGGCTCCCCGCACGCGGGCGCTACCTCCAGTACTGCGATCCTTGGTCGTGCTGGCCACCTGCTCGCGGTAGATCGCTTTGCTCTGTTTCAAGGTCACGCGGTCCTGCGGGCGCTTGGGTCCGGCCAGACTCGGCTCGACTGTTCCTATATCCAATACTAGGGTGTCTGAATATTCCGCATCCCGTGCCTTGGGATCGCGCCACAAGCCTTGCACTTTGGCATAGGCCTCGGTTAGCGCTACCTGCCCGGCCGAACGGCCGGAAAGCCGCAAATAGCGAATGGTCTCCGCATCGATGGGAAAAATTCCACACGTGGCCCCGTATTCCGGCGCCATATTGGCAATCGTAGCGCGGTCCGCTAGCGGCAAGTGATCGAGCCCCGGACCAAAAAATTCCACGAACTTCCCAACCACGCCTTTGGCGCGCAGCAACTGGGTCACGGTCAGCACCAGATCGGTGGCCGTAGCGCCTTCGGGCAGCTTGCCCGTGAGCTTGAATCCCACCACTTGGGGGATTAGCATGGTGATGGATTGGCCGAGCATGGCCGCCTCGGCCTCTATCCCACCCACCCCCCAGCCCAGCACCCCTAAGCCGTTGATCATGGTGGTGTGTGAATCGGTACCGACGAGGGTGTCGGGATACGCCAAGCGCACCCCGTCGCGGCTCTCAGAAAAGACCACGCGCGCGAGATACTCTAAGTTGACCTGGTGCACGATGCCGGTGTCAGGTGGTACCACACGGAAATTGGCGAAGGCTTGCTGTCCCCAGCGCAAAAAGCCGTAACGTTCCTCATTGCGCTCGAATTCTATCGCGGCGTTGCGCTGCAAAGCGTCCGGGCGAGCGAAGACATCCACTTGCACGGAGTGGTCTACCACCAGTTCCGCTGGCGATAACGGATTGATTTTGGAAGGATCACCGCCTAAACGGGCGATAGCGTCCCGCATCGCGGCCAGGTCGACTACGGCGGGCACGCCGGTAAAGTCCTGCAGCAATACGCGCGCCGGGGTAAAAGCGATCTCCTTGCTCGGTTCGGCCTTGGGGTCCCAACCCGCTAAGGCTTCGATATCCTCTTTGGTGACGTTAACCCCATCGTCATTACGCAGCAGATTCTCCAGCAAGATTTTTAATGAGTAGGGAAGTCTTTGAATATCATAGCGTCCCTCAAGCACCTTAAGGTCGCAATATGCATATTCCGCATCACCCACCGAAAGCTGAGCGCGCGCATTACAACGACTGTCCATAGACCCTCCATTCTGATGGCAAAGACGCTATTTTAGGGCACTTCGAAAAATTCCATCCGAGGAATTTTTCGCATCGCATAGCAAAAAATCCGATTTTTGCTTTGCTCTATGTTTCAAACAAGCTTGTCTGAACCTGTGCGGCACTAAGCTTTCCATGCTCGCTTGCAGGCCCAGGGCAAGCCGTGCTTGGCTTGCCCGCTCGCCGAGACGATGGTCCGCTTCACCATCGTCCGTTTCCGGCTCGCCCCCATGCCGCCGGGCGCTTCGAATTAATCGAAGTGGCCATTATGCTTTAGTGGGTGTCAGTTGTCTCGAAGCGGAGCGAATTTCGCCGCGGCCCTCCTTGATCGGGCGCGTGCCAAAGGGGTGTCAAGTAAGGCCGGAAGTATCACCAGGGTACAGATCAGCGCCGCCCCGAGCCCGATGGTAAGGAGTTGCCCCATACCCGCGGTACCGCGATGGGGGGACAGCACGAGTGTACCCATGCTGACGATGGTGGTGAGCGCGGCGAGTATTACCGCGCGAGCCGTGCTGGTCTGCAGCAGCTTGCCCTCCGAGAGCGGGGCGGTGCGCGCGCGATGCACCATGTGGATCCCGTTGTCGACACCGATCCCGAGCAGCAGCGGCAAGGTGATGATGTTGGCGAAGTTAAACGCGAGCCCTGTCAGCGCCAGTACGCCGACGCTGAATAGGCCGCCCAGTAGCAAGGGCGTCAGGACCAGCACCACATCCAAGGCGCTTTTCAACAGCAGTCCAACCAAAATCGCGGAAGAGCCGAGAGCATAGAGAAAGGCTAATTGTAGCGAGTGTACCACGGCCTTGCCCGATTCCAGGTTGAGCACCGGTGCTTCGGTGACGTTTGGCGCCACCCTGCGAACCTCGGTGACAAAACGGCGCAAGGCCGTATTGTCGTTGAGATCTTCCTTCGGAAAGACCTCGACTTTGTAACGTCCATCGGGTGTACGCCAGCGCTCGACCAGACTTTTTGGCAACGTGCCGAGGGTGACGTCCTGAGCGGTCAAGGCCACATTCAAAACCCTCATTTGTTCTGGTAAGGCAGAAACCAAGCTGTCCTCTAAGCGATCCACAAGCTTCTCTGGCGCTTCGCCAGGGGTGCCGAGCGCCGCCGTGAGCTGCTGCAAGGACTTAGGCAGGGACATAGCGACCTCGGCGATGAGGTGCGAAGAAGTGCTAGCGAGGAAACTCGCGAGTTTCTGCTCCAGATCCGCGATGGTCTGTTTCTGCTCCTCTAGCGTGGGTGGCGCTTCCCGGCCCGAAGTGGCGGCCTCGGGACCCAGGGTCAGAGCGATCTCCTCTATCAATGCCAGTTTTTCCTCCTGGTTTTTCGGCACGAAGTCGTCGATGGCAATGGCCTCGTCTACGGTCTCTAAGCGATTCAGCCTCGCTTTGAGGGAAGCCACTTGCGCCTTGTCCCCTACCAGTACCGAGGCGGTCCAGGGAGAGGTTGCGCTGTCCGCCAGCAGATCGCGGTAGGTTTGCACGGATTCGGTGTTGGGATCCCGCAGATTCAGGGGATTGTAGTCGAACCGCACGTAGGGCAGCGTGAACGCCGATCCCAGCGCAAGGATCCCAGCGATCGCAAGCACCGTTTTCGGAAACCGGGTAGGAATGGCGCTGAGTCGCGACACCGGGGCGGCCCGATCGGTTTTTCCGAGGAGAGCGAGATGGCCAGGCGCGAGAGGCATCAGGCGCAGCAGCGCCGGCAGTACCGTCAGCGTCGCTACCAGGTTGATAAACGACCCGATGCCGGAAATAAGCCCTAGCTCCGACACCCCGGAGAACTCGGTCGGAATAAAAGCGAAAAATCCGGCGCCGGTGGTGATGGCGCAAAGAGCCAACGATTTTCCGACATCCTTGGGGACCTGCGACATCGCGCTTGTATGGCTAGCGCCTTGGGCCACCAGCTCGCGATAGCGCAGGCAGAAATGCACCGAGTAGTCGATTCCGAGGCCGATGTACAAAACGGCAAAGGCGATCGAAATCAGGTTCAGGGAACCCACTGCGAAAGCCGCAAAGGCGGTGGTCCAGATGAGCCCCGCCACCAAGGTAAGCATGCTGGCAACGACAAGACGCGCGGAACGCAATCCGAAGTGAACCACAAAGCCCACCAGCACCAACGATAAAATACTGGAGACCACCATGCCCTCGCCCAGACTCTTTAGCTCTTCGTGCGAGAGGGCAAGCGCCCCGGTGATCCGCACCCGCACCCCGTGCGCCAGGTCCAATCCCAGCTTGGCCGACAGGTTACGGATCTTGTCGATGGCCGGGCCGGCGGCAAATAAACGCTTAAAGTCCAGCTTTGGACGGACGATGATGAAGCGCCTTTTCTCACTGCGCTTGGCGTCTCTTCCCAGCATCAACTCCTGCCAGGAGAGTTGATAAAATCTCCCCGAAAGCGCGGCCTCCACAGCCTGCATAACCTGCCGCAGGACAGGCGCCAATTCGATGGCCGTGCCTTGCTGCAGTTCTTCCAGGGCCGTGCCCAACACAGAGAACAGGCCGCGAAGACTAGGGTCTTGACTTAATTTGGCGAGCAGCGGCTGAGCCTCCGCAAGCTGATCAGCGAGATCTTCCAGTTCGTCTTGATCCAGGAAGAGTAAGGCGTTCCGCTCGAAGAACGGGCCCCCGTCGGGGCGGTATACCCACTCGATAAAGCCGTGCTCTTCGGCCAATCTGGCGCCAAGAAGGCGGCTGGCGTGGGCGGCGAGATCGGGCGTCACCGCTTCCACCACAATGGTCAAGGTGTCGTTGTATTGAGGGAAGGCTTGCTCGAACTCCCTTTGGGTCTTTCTCCAGGGGAGTTTATCGGAGAACATGCCCGTGGTGTCGGTGTTAATACCTAGGTGCTCGCGGGTGTATAAAAGACTAAACGCCGTGGCCACGACACAAAGCAAGAGCGTCACTATGGCGTGACGACCGACGAGGTCCACCCAGCGGGTGATGAAATATCCAACGAAACCCGTCTGGAAGCTACCAAAGATACGGTGAATGAGCATCGATGTTATGATTTATCGCTTGCGAGTGGACGACGGCCTGTCGCTTATGTTATCAAGCGCGGACTCAGGAGCGAATTCTAAATCCACTCGAACCCCAAGAGAACGTTAAGGGTAGATAAATTCGGATCCTTGGCTGTGATTGCGGTGCGCCGATGAGTGAAGCCGCCCCTGCTCATGCTATCGTTAAAGGCTCAGACCCTGGCACCACGGCCACTCAGAGCTTGTGAAAAAATCTCCTGCGCTCGGAACCTCGCGTTCCGGCGGTGCTCGTCTACCCTTTCGAACGGCTGTTTCCGGCAACGGGCGGCGCGCTGCGTTGCACCCGGCTCAAAAGCCAATTCGGCGGCGAACAACCCACGATTCGCGTCCAGCACCCGCGCCGGGGCGAACTGGAGACACGAAAGAATAACGGGATCCAGGATCATCTGTATCTCCTTCCAAGCTCACCCCCCACCTTTTCCCTCCCCCCTGACACCGAAGAACAGAAGTTGCAGCATACCCTCTGGCCCCCGGATCAGGTGGCCGAGCAGCGCCAGAAAACCCGCCATGAAACCGATGAGCAAGAGCGATTGCAGCCGATTCCGAAAGGAATGGCGGTGCCAGTCGGCGAGGTTCATGGCGCCGTCCTTCAACCGATCTCCAGCCCCGCCCGCCTCAGTTGCGCGCGCAGCCGCTCGATCTCATCGAGTAGGTCTAGAATAACGGCGGCCGCCTCCGTGCTCGCCCCGAAGTCGCGCTGAAGCCGCGTGAGCCTTCGGGCGCGCATGAGATCCACCGCCCCGAAGCGCCAGGCGGCGACCTCCGGGCCTTGTGGCACCAGGATGCCGACCTCCACGAGCTCGATGGGGACGCCGCTGCAGGCAGCCAACGACGAGGGCCTCTGCCGCTCTGACGAGGCTTCTGATAGCGCTTGGAAAATAGCGCGGCTCGTGCCCGAGCGCGCTCAAGCGCTTCGATAGCCATCGATGATCTCCTGCCGACGAAAGCAATCGAGCGTATGGTCATTCACCATGCCGGTCGCCTGCATGTGGGCGTAGCAGATCGTCGAGCCCACGAACTTAAAACCGCGGCGACGCAGATCCTCGCTGAAGGCATCGGATTCGGGGCTGGTGGCTGGATAATCCTCCAGCCTGCGAAGCGTGTTGACGATGGGCGCGCCGTCGACGAAGCGCCAGACGTAGGCATCGAAGCTGGCGAATTCTTCTTGCACTTCGAGAAACCGGCGGGCGTTGTTGATTGCGGCCAGGATCTTTAGGCGGTTGCGGATGATGCCCGGGTCCTTTAGCAAGGACTCTATCTTCCGCTCGCCATAGCACGCGACCTTCTCCGGATCGAAGTCATCGAAGGTGCACCTATAGCGCACCCTCTTGCGCAGCACCGTGTACCAGCTCAAGCCGGCTTGTGCACCCTCCAGCGTCAGAAACTCGAACAAGCGCCGGTCCTCGTGCACCGGCACGCCCCACTCGGTGTCGTGGTAGGTGAGATAGTCGGGTTTGCCGAGATCCGGCCAGGGGCAGCGACATAAATACTGGTCCTCTCGCGTCATCGGTTCGGACTCCTGACTTGAGCACAAGGCGGGCGGGATGCCACCATCCTCATCGATCACACGCTTAACGTCAAACTCTTACACCCTGTCGATAGCCACCATGAAGCTTATAGCGCCCGCTCCTCGGCGGTAAGTCCACGGCAATGGACTCTTTTTGGACATCCACCGACCGAGAGTGTGCTAGAGTGTTCATGGCTGAGCTCCCGGTGAGTTGTTAATGACACAATGTTCATGATGCGGCTCTGGCCACCTCAAGGCTAACCCGCGTTCGAGCCGGGGGTCAGCCTCGCTCAGCGAAGTCCTAATGTCTAGTGTAGTGTCCCTTAAATAACTTTACAGACTTTCCAGTGATTGCTACGGTCTCGCTCATGCCGAACACCAGCGTGGCGATCAAGTTGCAGCCAGCTGAACGCACGCAGCTGGAGACATGGGGATCCGCACACGGAACTCCGCAACAGGTGGCGCTGCGCTGCCGGATTATCTTG
>JBOIEG010000883.1:0-8151 GCA_050740915.1 Gammaproteobacteria bacterium
CAACGTCCAAATACAATGAAGATGATCCGGCAAGACCACCACCGCCTCCAACCGGAATGGATGTCGTTCCCTGACGTACCGAAAAGCCCATCCCAACGCATCGATGTGACTGACCAGCAAACGGTTATCCTTGCGCTCGGCGAGATTGACGGTGAAAAACCAGGTTGCACCTGGAACATGAGCACGGCGATATTCCGTCATGAGCCCGTTTAACCTTAGAGAGATTTCTCACTCGAACGATGCGCTTCGTTCCTCAGCACATCCTACTCGGGCTGATTCGGGTTGTGCCACCACGAATGCCGCCCACCTTCACGCAGTAAATCGCAGCCGTGAGCCCTTGGGTGACGCAGCAAATCGCCCCGCTTCATAGGGCGATAGATTCTTCATCATAGCCCTCTCCTGCTGCCTCGATCGCCTCACGGCGGTTGAACTCCAGCGCCTCCTTAAGCGTAATGTGCAAGGTCTCGATCAATTCATCGCGCGACGACTCCTGACAGTTGACTCCAGGGACCTCTTCGATCCAACCAATCCACCAGTCACCTGATTTCTTGACTACGGCGGTATACGTGTCCTTCATTTGTATCTCCTCATAAATCAGCGATGACCGCCAACACGCCTAAGTTGGGCGGCGTGGCGTTTTTTCCCGCGTCCGTCTCGAACGCGATGTAAGGCCTGCTGACACCTGTGGAGACCAAGAAGGGACCGCAGAGCGGTATTGACGGCGGTGGAATCGGGAAAGGCTTCTAACTACGTCGGGGTCAAGGACTACAACATTCGAGCCCTGCTTCAGAAGGCGCTTGTGGTACTTACCGCGTTCACTTTCGGAAGGATCTAAATCGTACTCAGGGCGCAGATCGTCATCGAGTTCGTGGCTCTTGCGTTTCATATTTTCGTCTTTCGCGAGGTGTGGCCATCCGCGCGCTGACTATCCGGATCTCGTCGGCGCGATCTGTGTGTGCGATGGTGGAGCACCTTGTTGGGCGCATTGCCTTTGAAGGCAGCGACGGGCACTTTGCGAGCGACTGCTACGGACTTACGAAGTGTCTTGATACGCTCGATCTCGTGCATGGTTTGAGCCGTGAAATACGACTCACCGCAATGGGAACATGACCACATTGGGATGCCCTCTATCACAAGCAGTTTAAGACCACGGCCAAAACTACGGGTGACCTCATGAAGCTGAACTCCAGCTTGTCCACACGAGGCGCAGCCTTCGCTAGGTGAGGTATACGGTAATGACGACAAGCCTTCCGGCGGGACCGATTTTGACAATGGTTTCCGCTTCGAGGTCATCGAGTGTGAAACCGCGGATGACACACTTGACCTCGCGCGTTCCGCGGTCGCGCTGGCGCTCGATGATTTCGCCCGTGAGGATGATGTTTTCGAGATCGAGGATCGTGAGGTTTTCATCGTCTAACTCTTCGGCGGCATGAATAGAGACCACATAACTCAGTGAACGAATAAGATCGCGAAACTGAGCAATAGTTAGCTTCGGCACTCACGAATTCTATCAACCATCCGTAGCTGCGCCCAACTATGGTAAGAGCTTGATTACAGCGGTGCAACAACGCAGTGGGAATTATAGGGGACAAGGGACAGACCACGATATTATAAGCGTCGTCGGAGCAGGAAATCGTCGTGCTTGCACAACAGCGCGTTAAAGGAGGTGCATTGCAACCGCTTTTTGACGACGTGGCCTTCGATGTTCGGTAAGGCCCATTTGTGGGTCAAAGCACCTCTAAGTAAAAAGTCCTCAAGCCCCAGCAGCGCTTGGGCAGGAAGTTCTCGGCAGAGCTCGCGGACTTCCTTTTTATCCGGGATCGCGAGGCTTTCAAATCTCAGAGTTTGTGAAAAAACCTACTGCGCTCGGGATCTCGCGTTCCGGCGGTGCTCGAAATCCTCATGTATTTCAATATACACTGCGGTTCCTGCGCTCCGGCGGAACGCGACCTTCCTTCGCTCGCGACGGTTTTTTCACAAACTCTCAGGCTCGCGTTTCCGTTATACAGTTGGCCTTGAGCTTGTGTGCCCGGTCCCGCCAGTACCCCAAGCCCCCCCTGGGTTTGGACGTAGAGTGCATGAGATCGTAAATGGACGCCGTCGTTTGTCTCGATTTGCACGAAGAAAATACCGTCGCTTGTTGTCGCAACATGCGATGTAGAATACAGCAAAGAGCATTGAAGAGCTTCGCCAGGACGCGGCGGCCTGACAGTCTTACGCCAATAGGTTCGTAGATCATTTTTTCGGATCGAGTATGACAAGCGAACATTCCTTCCACCCCGCAGTAGCGCGCTGGTTTAATGAGGCGTTCGGGCAGCCGACACCCTGCCAGCGCCTAGCCTGGCCCGCCATTCTGAACCGGCGCCACACCTTGATCAGCGCGCCCACGGGCTCCGGGAAAACGCTGGCCGCTTTTCTCGCGGCCATTGACGGGTTGGTACGGAACGGGCTTAGCGAGGGTGGATTGCAAGACCAAACCTCGGTGGTCTATGTCTCCCCCTTAAAGGCCTTGAGCAATGATATTCACAAAAACCTCGAGCAGCCGCTCGCCGGGATCCGTGAGATGCTGGGCAACCAAGGGCTTGCTGACCCAGTCATTCGCTCTGCCGTGCGCACGGGCGACACCCCGCCGTCGATCCGCGCTTCTATGCGCCGCCAGCCGCCTCACATCGTGGTTACCACACCGGAGTCTCTGTATCTCCTGCTGACCAGTGAGTCCGGACGAGAGATGTTAAAGACCGCGCGCACGGTGATCGTGGACGAGATCCACGCACTGGTCGCAAGCAAGCGCGGTTCGCATCTCGCCTTAAGTCTCGAGCGGCTGCAGGTGTTGGCCGACAAACCGCTGCTGCGCATCGGTTTGTCGGCTACCCAGCGTCCCCTAGCGGAGGTCGCCTGCTTTTTGACCGGCAGTGAGTCCACCGACTGCGCCATCGTAGACACCGGCCACCAGCGCCCTTGGGATCTGGCCATCGAGCTTCCCGCCTCACCCTTAGAGGCGGTGATGTCCAACGAGGTCTGGAGCGAAGTATACGAACGGCTCGCCGCCTTGATCTCGGAGCACCGCACCACCTTGATCTTTGTCAATACGCGGCGCATGGCGGAACGGGCCGCGCGTCATCTGAGCGAGCGTCTGGGAGCAAGCTGCATCAGCGCGCACCACGGCAGTCTCTCCCGGGAGCAGCGTCTCGCTGCCGAACAGCGCTTAAAAGCGGGCCAGCTCAAGGCCCTGGTGGCCACCGCTTCGCTGGAGTTGGGCATCGACATCGGCGATATCGATCTGGTATGCCAGCTCGGCACCACGCCTTCCATCGCCACCCTTTTGCAGCGGGCCGGAAGAGCAGGGCACTCCGTCGGGGGGATTGCCAAAGCGCGGCTTTTCCCTCTCACCCGCGATGAGCTGATGCAGGGTGCCGCATTGCTCTACGCCGTACGCTCTGGACAGCTAGACCGCCTCAAGATCCCGCAAGGACCGCTGGATGTATTGGCGCAGCAGTTGGTGGCCATGGTCGCCTGCGAGGAATGGGGCGAGCAAGCGCTTTTCGACTGCGTGCGTCGGGTTTCCCCCTATCGGGATTTACAGCGCCGCGATTTCGACGCCGTGATCCGACTGCTGTCCGAAGGGATCAGCGTCCGCCGTTTCGGTGGATCTGCGTATATCCACCGCGACGCTGTCAATGGACGGCTGCGACCTCGGCGTGGCGCGCGCTTGACCGCGATCACCTGCGGTGGGGCGATCCCGGACAATGCCGACTACGAGGTACGCCTGGAGCCTAGCGATGTGCTTATCGGCACAGTAAACGAAGACTTTGCGATAGAAAGCTTGGCCGGAGACATCTTTCAGCTCGGCAATAGCTCCTGGCGCATCCTGCGCGTGGGCTCGGGTGTCGTTCGGGTGGAAGATGCCCAAGGCCAGCCGCCCACTATCCCGTTCTGGTTAGGCGAGGCGCCTGCGCGCAGCGATGAGCTTTCGGCTGCGGTGGCTCTGCTGCGTGCGGAGGTCGTCCAACGTTTGCATGAGCCGGGCTGCGCCCAGCTCTGGCTCAGTGAGATCGCGGGGGTCTCCCCGGAGGCCGCAGAGCAACTCACGGCTTACCTAGAGGCGGGATGCAAAGCCCTAGGCGCCATGCCCACACAAGACACCCTGGTGATGGAACGGTTTTTCGATGAATCGGGCGGCATGCAACTGGTTATCCACGCGCCCTTCGGCAACCGCATTAACAGGGCATGGGGGCTCGCGCTGCGCAAGCGTTTCTGCCAGCGATTCAACTTCGAGCTGCAGGCCGCCGCCAGCGAAGACACCATCGTGCTCTCCTTAAGCGAAACCCACAGCTTTCCCTTGGAAGAAGTTTGGCATTATCTCAAGAGCACCTCGGTGACGGATGTGCTGACCCAGGCGGTGCTGGCCGCGCCCATGTTCAGCGTGCGCTGGCGTTGGAACGCGGGTTGTGCATTGACTATCCCTCGTTTTCGCGGGGGCCGCAAGGTTCCCGCCCGATTGCAGCGCATGAACGCCGAGGACTTGATGGCCGCGGTCTTTCCGGATCAAATGGCCTGTCAAGAGAACATCAATGGCCGCCGCGAGATCCCGGATCATCCTCTGGTCCAGCAGACCCTCGCCGATTGCCTGAGCGAAGCGATGGATCTCGCTGGGATCACGCGCTTGCTGTGCGCAATCGAGGCCGGGCATAAACGGCTTATTGCCCGCGATCTCACCGAACCGTCCCCGTTTGCGCTTGCGATCTTGAACGCCAAACCGTACGCCTTTTTAGACGACGCGCCTCTGGAAGAGCGGCGTACTCAGGCGGTATGGGCCAGGCGCTGGCTGGACCCTCAGCAAGCAGGAGACTTGGGCAGGCTGGACCCGCAAGCGATAGCGCGGGTGAGGGCGGAATCCTGGCCCGATTGCGAGACCGCCGATGAGTTGCATGATGCGCTCATGTCTCTCGGGTTTCTCACCGAAGAAGAGATCGAAGCCGGCCCGCGGCTGTGCGAGGAGCCTCGCACGGGACCCGCTTGGACTGAGCTCTTGGAAGAGCTGCTCAGCGCGCGGCGGGCCACTTGCGTGGATCTCGGTTCAGGCACACAGCGGCTTTGGGTCGCGGCGGAGCGCCTGGGCGAGGTCCAGGGCGCGTTCCCGAGCGCCCAGCCGACCCCGGCTTTAAGCCCGCCGGCAGAATTCGCAACCCGACCCCGCGAGGACTGCCTGCTGGAGCTCGTACGCTCTCGCCTACAGGCCCTGGGGCCGGTCCATCTCGAGACGTTGGCCGCGTCGCTGCACTTCGATAACAACGCCATCGTGGCCGTGCTGGCGAGGCTTGAAACGGAGGGTTTTGTATTACGCGGCCGCTTCGAGCCGTCCGCTGAGGAGCAATGGTGTGAGCGGCGCTTATTGGCCCGCATTCACCGCTACACGGTAAGCCGCTTGCGGGCCGAGATCGAACCGGTGTCCAGTGCGGTCTTCCTGCACTTTCTGCTGCGTTGGCAACACTTGACTGCGGACACCCGGCTTCGCGGCGAACGCGCGCTGCCGGAAGTCGTCCAGCAGCTCCAGGGTTTTTCCGCGCCGGCCGCAGCGTGGGAGGAAGACCTGCTACCCACCCGCATCGGCGATTACCGCCCCGATTGGCTCGACTCGCTATGCCTCTCGGGCCATGTGGTATGGGCGCGGCTAGAGCCTAAGGCCACCGGAGGCGCCCCGATACGGCAGACGCCGATCACGCTGTTAGCGCGCAAAAGCTTGGGCTCATGGCGTGTTTATGATCAGGTGGATAGACAGGCCGCCTTATCGGGTACAGCCAAGCGCGTGCGCGAGTATCTTAAGCAACAGGGTGCTTCGTTTTTCCAGGACATCGTCGAAGCCAGCGGCGGCATCAAGGCCCAAGTACAGGACGCGTTGGGCGAATTGGTGAGCGCGGGATGCGTCTCTTCGGATAGCTTTGCCGGCTTGCGTGGGCTGCTTGCACCCTCCACCAAGCGCCCCCGCTTGTGGGGCAAACGCAACCTAGCCAGCGTTACCACGGGGCTGGAACAGGCGGGGCGCTGGGCGCTCATCGCCCCGCCTCCTCGATCGGGTCCAGCTGCCGATGAAAAACCGCTTCGCGATGAGCTGATCGCCCGCGCGCTGTTGCGCCGCTACGGAGTCGTGTTTCGGCGCTTGCTCCTGCGCGAGCATTTGCCCCTCCCGTGGCGTGATCTGCTCACTATCTACCGCCTACTGGAAGCGCGCGGGGAAATCCGCGGCGGCCGCTTTATCAGCAACGCATCCGGGGAACACTTCGCCTTACCCGAAGCCGTGTCCAGCTTGCGCGCCTTACGGCGGAAACAGTCCCAGGGGGAGTTGGTTTCTGTGAGCGCCGCCGATCCGCTTAATCTGGTCGGCGTACTTACACCGGGGCCTCGGGTTCCGGCCTTCACTTCCAACCGCATCCTCTATCGCGACGGCGTACCCGTTGCCCTGCAACTAGGCCGCGAGGTGCAAATTATCGTCCCACTGGGAGGTAACACCGAGTGGGAGCTGCGCACGGCCTTAGTACGCAAAGTGGTGCCGCTGGCCAGAGGCGCGTAGAACCTAAATGCTCGAGAGCTTGCCTGACGGTTTCCAGACGCCGTCGCTGCGGCAGAACCTCGTGAGCCGGGTGCCGGCCAGAGATCGGTGCTGCTAGCGAGGTCCTCGGGC
Source organism: Gammaproteobacteria bacterium (assembly GCA_050740915.1). Taxonomy (GTDB): domain Bacteria; phylum Pseudomonadota; class Gammaproteobacteria; order JBOHHR01; family JBOHHR01; genus JBOHHR01. Next base: position 6,680 of record JBOIEG010000883.1, read on the forward strand.
AGTGTCCGAGATCGAGCCCAGGTTTTTACGATTAATGACATAATGGCGGACCATGAGGTTCGAAAACGTATCGCTTGATATCTCGTCATCTTGGCGGCCTGGCTGGGGAACTCCCTATCGCCCGCCGCCGCCAAGCCTGTTTAATCCGAATGCGAAACAGACCCAGTGAGCGCCCGCGGGAGCAAGAAAGACGGTTGTAGGTGGAAGTCCGCATTGAACTCTGTTGGTCCTTAGGGACCGCGCAGGCCGAGCCGTTAGAACCGCAGCTATTTCAGCTTCTGCAGTACATTCATGAGCGGGGCTCTCTGCAAGTAGCCGCTAGAGCCCGTGGGATCTCCTATCGCCACGCGTGGGGTTTGATGCAAAAGTGGGAAGGACGCCTCGGGCAACCTCTCGCACACCTCGAGCGGGGTCGGGGTGCCACACTCACCGCCCTCGGACACAAGCTCTTGTGGGGGCAACGCCGGATCAACGCGCGCCTTGGGCCGGAGCTCGAGAGCCTCGCCTCAGAGCTCGCCGCGGAACTGCGGGATGCCATGCAGATAGAGAGCCCGCTACTGCGCGTTTTCGCGAGCCACGGCTTGGCCATCGCGCTATTGCGTGAGCTTTTGCATGCAAAGCGACGAATACGGCTCAATCTGCAGTTTCGGGGCAGTCTCGATAGCGTGCGGTTGCTCAGGAGCTCTAAGTGCGACATGGCGGGTTTTCACGTTCCAGAGGGCTCGCTTGGCGCGCGTTTGGCGCCCCGTTTCCGACGCTGGTTGGACCCCAAGACCGACGTGCTCATTCATGCGGTGCGTCGGCGGCAGGGGTGGATCATCCCAAAAGACAATCCCAAGGGAATGCGGTCGGTAGCCGATCTGGCGCGGGGAGAGCTTCAATTCGTCAATCGCCAGCCCGGATCAGGCACGCGCATGATCTTCGATCTGCTGGTCCAAGATAGTGGTATTGCGCCCGAGCGGATCAAGGGTTATAGCGCAGAAGAATTCACCCACCTGGCCGTTGCGGCCATGGTCGCGAGCGGGGGTGCGGACGCGGGTTTTGGGATCGAAGCGGCAGCGCGTCACTTTGGGCTCCATTTCATCCCCGTCACTTGGGAGAACTATTGGTTTGCGCTCAAACGCGACAGTCTTGCAGGCTTCGCAGTCTCGGAGCTATTAAGCATGCTGCGCAGCGCGGAGTTTATAGCGCAGGCCGGGGCGCTCCCCGGTTACGACCCCTCACAGGCTGGCGTAATCGCTCAAGTCGATAGCGTGATCGCCTAAGAGGATCTGCCAAAGGACTACTGATGTACTCCCTCCAGAGAAACCATTCTATTGAGTGAGGTGCCATGCAAAGCGTTGAAGCTCTAGGAGCCTGTCGGACTTAAGGCGGAACTTTTGATGTGCAAACCGATCGGATCGGCAATGGATTCAATGAGCGAGCGTGCATGAGCCACTTCCGTCAATGCGATCGTGACACACCCTACCTGC
>JBOIEG010000884.1:0-19580 GCA_050740915.1 Gammaproteobacteria bacterium
CGTATGGGTGATGCGAAAGCCTGTTCGGCGCGCATCATCGAGGCTGCCCAGCGTGCCCGCATCCATGAGATGATCCTCACGCTTCCCAACGGCTACGACACCGTCGTCGGGGACGGGGGCGCGAGCCTCATTTCAGGTGGGCAACGGCAAGTGATCGCGCTGGCCCGTGCGCTGTACGGCAATCTGAGACTGGTGGTACTGGATGAACCCAATGCGAATTTGGACAGCCAGTCCGAGCTTGCGTTGATCGAGATCATCAGCAATCTCAAAAAAGAAGGCGTCACCACGGTGATCATCACCCATAAGCCCAGCGTCATTAAGGACGTGGATAAATTATTGGTACTGCGGCGCGGGCGGCAGCTGATGTTCGGGCCCAATCACGAGGTATTGAAGGCGCTCAATACGGCACCTCGGGAATTGCCCGTGGCGAGCGATGCGGGTAGCGACGCAACGAATGGCCGCGCGCACTCTGGCTAAACGCGAGCGTAATCGGAAGCACACCATGACTGGCACCGCACTCAAGTTAGCGCCTTTCTCGATCGCCTTGGATCGCAGTGGCGAGGCCCGCGCTATCATTCGCCGGGGCCTTTTCCTCATCTTCGTCGTGCTCGGGAGCTTTACCGCTTGGGGTACCTTCGCGCCCTTGGGCGGGGCTGTGATCGCCGACGGTAGGGTTAAGATCGAGTCGAGTCGCAAGACCGTCCAGCACTTGGAGGGCGGCATCGTGAAGGAGATCCTCGTGCGTGAGGGTGACCGTGTCGCTACCGGCCAGCCGCTCATCCGGCTTGCGAATACCGTCACTAGCGCCAACCTGAACATCTTGCAAAATCAGCTAGACGCTTTGCTTGCCAAACAAGCCCGCTTGCAAGCCGAAGCGACCATCGCCGACAGCATCGATTTTCCGCAGGAGCTCTTGGAGCGCAAGAATCAGAAGAACCAAGAAATATTACGCGCAGAGCAAGCCTTGTTTACCTCCAAGCGCAAAACCCTGAACGACCAGATTGCGCTTACCCCAAAACAAATCGAAGAAGCGAAACGAGCGGTGGCCGGATTTACGGCTGAGATCAATGCGATAGAGTTAGGCATTCAGTATGCGGGTGAGGAATTAGCAGCAACCGAGGAGCTCACACGAAAAAAGCTGCTCGAGAAAACCCACCTGTGGAACACCCAGCGCATCATGCAGGAAAAGAAGGAGCGGCTAGGTGCCGAGAACGCTGAACTGGCGGGCGAGCGCAAAATGATCCTAGAATTGCAGTTGAAGATCATCAACCTGCGCACGATGAGCTCAAGGAAACCAAGAAGGCCATCTACGAGGTAGAAGAGCGGCTCAAGCCGGCCAAGGATGCACTGGAAAGACAGACGATCAGCGCGCCGATCTCTGGCCAGGTGATCGACCTTAAGGTCACCACTGTGGCGGGTGTCATCCGTCCCAGCGACCCGTTGATGGACATCGTCCCCACCGTGGTGCAAGTTGTGATGGCGGTCAATGTCGAGACCAAGGACATCGACAGCGTTTACGTAGGCCAACCCGCGGAAGTGCAGCTCTCCGCGTATAATCAACGGACCACGCCTATGCTGCGAGGGGAGGTGATCTATGTCTCCGGCGACGCCTTGGCAGATGACAAGCAGCCTCCGGAACCCTGCTATTTAGCACATATTCGCGTCGACGAGGAGGCCCTGCGCGGCCTCAGCGGGGTGACGCTCGCGCCGGGCATGCCGATCGTTGGGTTCATCAAAACCCGCAGCAAGACGTTTTTTGAATACGTACTATCACCCTTTATCGAGCACGCTAGGCAGTCTTTTCAGGAGACCTAATAAGGGGTTCGCCCAATGGAGAACGTGCATAGCTGAGAATAAGGTAGCTCGTGCTAACTTGTGGGCAACTCGGGTATTTCGGACTGGGTTTCCGCATCCGCGGGCATGACGGGTAATGAGTGGCCAAATCGTTCGGGCTAGTGAAGGGACGGTGATAAAGCGATGACACAGACCATTCTGGTGACAGGCGGCGCCGGATTCATCGGTTCGGCGGTAGTGCGGTTACTCTTGACCGAGACCGATGCCGTGGTCATTAACGTTGACAAGCTGACCTATGCCGGGAACCTCGACTCGCTCGCGTCGGTGAGCGAAAGTTCGCGCTATCGCTTTGAGCGGATCGATATTTGTGACGCTCAGGCTATGGCAGGGACCTTGACGAGATACCGACCGGATGCGCTGATGCATCTCGCGGCAGAATCGCACGTCGATCGCTCGATAGACGGGCCCGCGGAATTTATCCAGACCAATGTGGTCGGAACCTATTCCTTATTGGAAACCGCTCGCCGGTATTGGGAAGGACTTCCTGCACCGGAGCGATCGCGGTTTCGCTTCCACCATGTATCCACCGACGAGGTCTTTGGCAGTTTAGGGGCGACCGGTCTCTTCTCCGAAGGGTCGCGGTATCGCCCGAACTCACCCTATGCCGCGAGCAAGGCGGCCTCGGATCATCTCGTGCGGGCGTGGCATCATACCTACGATCTACCGGTAGTGCTCACCAATTGCTCCAATAATTACGGGCCCTATCAGTTTCCCGAGAAGCTTATCCCCCTTGTGATACTGAACGCCATTGAGGGCAAACCCCTGCCTGTCTACGGGGATGGTGGGCAGGTACGCGACTGGCTCTATGTTGAGGATCATGCCCGGGCCCTTTACAAGGTCTTGCAGCACGGCGTCTTAGGCGAGACCTACAACGTCGGTGGGCACAGCGAGCGGACCAACCTGCAGGTGGTTGAAGGTATCTGTGCGCTGCTCGAAGAGCTTCGGCCGCAGCGTCCGCGCGGGATCGGCCGCTATTCCGCCTTGGTTACCCACGTGCGGGATCGCCCAGGACACGATCGCCGCTACGCGATAGATGCGAGCAAAATCGAGGGGCAGCTGGGCTGGGTCCCCCAAGAGAGCTTTATGAGCGGCCTCGGACGGACGGTGCAGTGGTATCTCGGCAATCTCGAGTGGTGCCGGCGGGTACAACAGGGTACGTATCAACGTGAGCGCCTGGGGCTAGTTTCGGTGAGGGCCGGATGAAGGGTATCGTGCTTGCCGGCGGTGCCGGTACGCGCCTGTATCCGATAACCGCGGGGATCTGCAAGCAGCTCTTGCCGGTCTATGACAAGCCGATGATCTACTACCCGCTCAGCGCGCTCATGCTCGCGGGTATCCGTGAGATCCTGGTGATCTCCACGCCTCAGGATACCCCGCGTTTCAAACAAGTGCTGGGTGATGGTCAGCAGTGGGGGCTGGACCTAAGCTACAGCGTGCAACCGAGTCCGAACGGTCTGGCCCAAGCATTCATCCTCGGTGCTCAGTTTATCGGTGGCAAGCCTTGCGCGCTGGTCCTGGGTGACAACATCTTCTATGGGCACAGCCTCAGTCAATCCCTGCAACAGGCAGCGGACTTAACCGAAGGCGGAACAGTGTTCGCCTACCGCGTGCAGGACCCACACCGATACGGGGTCATTGAGTTCGACCAGGACGGAAGAGCACTTAGCATAGAAGAAAAACCGGTGAAGCCGAAATCGCACTATGCGGTGACGGGCCTCTACTTCTACGACGACCAGGTGGTTGAAATCGCGCGATCGATCCGACCTTCGGCGCGGGGCGAGCTCGAGATCACCGACGTAAATCGCATCTACTTGGAGAGGGGGCAACTCGAGGTTCAAATGATGGGGCGTGGAACGGCGTGGCTGGATACCGGCACACACGAGTCGCTGCTCGAAGCGTCGCTCTTTATCCAGACACTTGAGCGTCGCCAGGGCCTTAAGATCGCGTGTCCTGAAGAGATCGCTTGGCGCATGGGATGGATAGACGCCGACGCGCTGCATTCGTTGGCGCAACCGCTTAAGCAGAATGGTTACGGCCGTTACCTGCTTGACTTATTGGAGTACGACTAGTTCACCATTGAATTATCGGTGCTGAAAACGGCTTCGACGTCCGCACTTTCGTGAACGTAATCTCAACCGATCTCCCGGGTGTGATCATCATCGAGCCGAAAGTGTTCGGCGACGTGCGCGGGTTTTTTCTCGAAACCTGGAGCTCGGCGCGATATCAATCCATCGGGATAAAAGAAACCTTCGTTCAAGACAATCTCTCGTTTTCGCAGCGCGGCGTATTGCGCGGCTTGCACTTCCAACATCCAAACGAACAGGGCAAGCTCGTGTATGTGCTGCAAGGAGTAGTGTTCGACGTTGCGGTCGACATCAGGCGTGGCTCACCGAGCTTCGGTTGCTGGATCGGTAGGGAGCTTTCTTTCGAGAATAAGCGCCAGATCTATATCCCACCGGGGTGCGCGCACGGGTTCTGCGTCACGAGCACCACGGCACTGTTCGCTTACAAATGTACGGACGTTTATAACACGATCGCCGAAGGCACCGTGGCTTGGGATGATCCAGACCTTGGCATTCGCTGGCCGGTCGATGCCCCACAACTTTCCGCGAAGGACCTCCGGGGGATGCGCCTTAGAGACATGCCTGCAGAGCGGCTTCCATCGTATACAGAGGAACAGATAAAAACATAATGACAATGCGAGCGCCGTGCCTATTGATATTAGGCAGAGAAGGCCAAGTCGGATGGGAACTTGAACGGTGCGTCGTTTCCCTCGGCAAGGTCATCGCTGTGGGCCTACATACAGCGCCGTTGAGCGTGAATCTCGCAGATAAGGCGGCCGTGCGCGATCTCGTGCGTAGCGTTAAGCCGGATTGGATCCTCAATGCCGCCGCTTACACCGCTGTTGACCGCGCGGAATCGGAGCCGGATCTGGCTCTTGCCGTCAACGGGGAAGCCCCCGGTGTCTTGGCCGAAGAGGCAAGGCGAGGGGGGGCAGTGCTGGTGCACTATTCGACCGACTACGTTTTTGATGGCACCGCGAATAGACCTTACGTAGAAACGGATCAGACGAGTCCATTGAATGTATATGGGCAGACCAAGCTCGCCGGTGAGCGGGCGATACAAGCCGTCGGCGAGCGCTACCTGATATTTCGCACCACGTGGGTTTATGGTGCGCGGGGACACAATTTTCTGCTGGCCATCCAGCGACTGGCTCGGGAACGCGACGAACTGCGCATCGTCGCCGATCAAATCGGTGCGCCGACCTGGTCTCGGTTTCTGGCGCAAACGACCGCGCATGTGGTCGCTGTGCTAGAGCGCAACCGGGATCGCATCGACGAAGTCGCGGGCACGTACCACGTGACGAACGTCGGTCAGACGTCATGGCACGGATTCGCCGAGGCGATCGTGGCACACATGCGAGAGCGTCACGCGCTGGGGGCGAAGCGGGTTCTCCCCATCGCCACCGAAGACTACCCAACACCCGCTCGGCGCCCAAAATACTCCATCCTCGATAACACCAAAGCGGAGCAAACCTTCGGTATATCTTGTCCGACGTGGGAGCAGGCATTGACGCTGTGCTTGGCGCAGCAGGCTTAAGAAGAGGCTTGGCGCGTCGCCTCGGCACGTGCGCCGCCTGCGGGACCGAGATCCCATGCGTGACGAGCTTCTGCGGGAGCCCTTTTAGCCCTTGCTGCTACCGTCCACCTAGATTTCGGACCGGACCGATGGTTCGCGTGATTTGACAGCCACGGGCCTAGCTGTATTTTTCTTGTCAACTATACTTCTGTTATGGGCCATGCGTTGGTGGGCGGAACTGAGGATGCATTCCGCGAGAAGTGGATCGACTGGATCGAGTGGGTCGATTGGGTCGAACCCGAGCCGCAGTCCGAGCCTTCGCTCCCTGAAGACCCGCCGCACCAGTCGCCGGCCAAGCAATGAAAGGCTGCCCTAGCCGGGACTGGCCTGTTCGATCTGGCGTTCTACAACGGCTCCTATGGCCTCAATCTGGCCGACGAGCAGGAAGGCATCGACCATTACCTCCATCACGGGGCTGCGCGGAGGGCAAGAGGCCCAATCTGTATTTCGATCCGACCTGGTATTTGGAGCGCTATCCGGACGTGCGCGACGCCGGCATTGATCCGCTGTTTCACTATTTCGTCCAGGGCGAGTCCGAAGGACGACGGCTTGGCCCGCTGTTTGATGGACTCTGGTACCGCAACACCTACAAGGTGCCGGGCGAAGAAAACGCGCTAGTCCATTTCCTGGCTCACAGGAACAGCGGCGTCGTCAGCCTGATCCCGGATTTCGACGTTGAGCACTACCTGCGCGAGAACATGGACGTCAAGGAGGCCGGTGTTGATCCTTTCGAACACTACATCTCCTGGGGATATCGCGAGGAGCGCAACCCTTCGCCAGCCTTCAACACCCGCTACTACATCAGTCGCTATCTGAAGGGCGTCGAGAACGTTCATCCCTTTTTCCACTACCTGCAGCACAAGCATGAGCGTGGCGTATTTGGTTGCCCGCAGGCCGACGATCTCGCCATTCCGCGGGCGCTCAAGAGCTACACCAAGCCAGCCGCCGAGTTTGAGGATTTCGCACCTCTGCTGGCGGGCGCTCCCCGAAAAGCCAAGGTGCTGGCGTATTACCTGCCCCAGTTCCACCCCTTCCCCGAGAACAACGAATGGTGGGGCACAGGCTTCATCGAGTGGACCAACGTCGCCCGCGGCATGTCCCGCTTCAAAGGGCACTACCAGCCCCGCATTCCGCGTGATCTCGGCTTCTATTCGCTGGATGACGCGCAGACCCTGAAACGGCAGGTAGAGATGGCCAAGGCTGGCGGCATCTACGGCTTTGTCTATTATCACTACTGGTTCAACGGCAAACGGCTGATGGAGAAGCCCATCGAGCGCATGCTCGCCGATCCCAGCGTCGACATGCCGTTCTGCCTCATGTGGGCCAACGAGAATTGGACCCGGCGCTGGGACGGTCATGAGAGCGACGTCCTGATTTCCCAGGACTACGACCCCAATGACGACGAGCGCCTGCTGGGCGATTTCGTCCGCCACTTCCGTGACAGCCGCTACATCCGCATCAAAGGCCGCCCGGTGCTGATGATCTACCGGCCGGGCCTGATTCCGGACACCGCCAAAGCCAGCGAAAGATGGCGCGGCATTTTCAAGGAACGGTTCAGCGAAGACCCCATCCTGGTGATGGCGCAGTCGTTCAATGCCGTGGATCCGACGGAATTCGGCATGGATGGCGCCATCGAATTCCCACCGCACAAGCTGACGGCCAACAGGCCCTCGGTGAACAACGAGCTGGAATACCTGGACGACGAGCTCACGGCGCGGGTTTTCAGCTACGACGCCGTGGTTCAGCGCTCGCTCGACGAGTCCAAACCTCCGTTCCCGTTGATCAAGACCGCAGTTCCCGACTGGGACAACGACGCTCGCCGCCAGGGCGCCGGCCTCACGCTGTGCGGCTCCACGCCGCAGAAGTACGAGGCGTGGCTGAGCCGGCTGGTGCGAAGGGCGCAGGAGCAGTCATTTTCGGCGAGGCCCTGGTCTGCATCAACGGCTGGAACGAGTGGTGCGAATCGGCTTACCTGGAGCCCGACCTGCACTACGGCAGCGCCTATCTCAATGCCACCGCGCGCGCGGTCACCGGCCTTTCGTCTACGGCGGTGAGTCCACACAAGTTGCTGCTGGTCGGGCACGACGCCTTCCCCAGCGGTTCCCAGCACCTGCTGCTGCACATTGCCCGGCGCCTGCGGCGCAGCTTCGGAGTTTCGGTGGAGCTCCTGCTGATGGCCGGCGGCAAGCTGGAGCCGGAATACCGGGCGCTGGCGCCGGTACATATCGAATCCACCGCGGCCGGAATGACGGCCTACATCGCCCGCTGCCGTCAGCGCGGCATCGTTTCCGCCATTGTCAACACCACCGCAGCCGGGCACGTGATCCCGCAGCTCAAGGATGCGGGCATGCATGTCGTCAGCCTGGTTCACGAGCTGCCTAGGATCATCGAGCAGAGGGGCCTGCAGGCCGGAGCGAAGGCAGCACTGGAAGACAGTGACCGTGTGATCTTCGCCTCTCCGGTCGTGCGCGACCAGGTGGCCAAACTGGTGAAGGTCAAGCCCGACAACCGTGCCTTGCTACTTGCCCAGGGTCATTACAAGACCCTGGACTGCAGTCCCGAGAAAGGCGCCGCTATCCGCAAGGAGCTCGGCCTCAGCGCCGAGGACCGCCTGGTGATCGGCGTCGGCTACGCCGACTTGCGCAAGGGCGTTGATCTGTTTCTCCAGGCTTGGAAGCTGATGAACGGCAAAAATGCGGGGCGCACCCACTTCTGCTGGATCGGTGGCATCGACGCCGACCTGAACAAGAAACTGGGCCTGTCGCTGGAAGCCGCGGCAGCCACCAAGACCTTCCACCACACGGGCTACCGCCCGGACGTGGACGCTTTCCTCGCCGCGGCCGACGCCTATGCGCTCACCTCGCGCGAGGACCCCTTCCCCACGGTGGTCCATGAGGCACTCTATGCGGGCCTCCCTATAGTTCTGTTCGACAAGTCGGGCGGCATGCCGGATTTCCTCAAGCGCCACAAGATGGGCACAGTGGTGCCTCATGCCGATGCCGCGGCCATGGCCCGCGAGCTCGGCGCTATGCTGCAAAAAGGGATCACCGACGTCGAGCGCAAGAAGCGCCGGGATTTTGTCGAGACTGAGCTGAATTTCGAACGCTACGTGGAAAGCCTGCTGAAGCTGACTATGCCCGAGCTACCGAAAGTTTCCGTGGCCATCCCCAACTACAACTACGAACGCTATCTGCCGGAAAGATTGGGCAGCGTTTTCATGCAAACCCACCCGCTGCACGAGATCGTGGTTCTGGACGACTGCTCCAGGGACAACAGCCTGGCCGTGATCCGGGAAACGGCGCAAAGCAGCAACCGCAGAGTCACGTTGCTGACCAACGAGCAGAATTCCGGCTCCGTGTTCAACCAGTGGCGCAAGGCTGCCGAGAGTTGTTCGAGCGAGTTTCTGTGGATAGCAGAGGCGGATGATCTCTCCGATCCTTCCTTCCTGACCTCCCTTCTGAACCTCATGCGGGGAGACCGCTCCATCATCATGGGCTTCACCGACAGCCGGGCCATCGACAGCGACGGCAATCCCATGTAGTCCAGCTACAAACCCTACTGCGCCCAGCGGCCGGGCGAAGAGCTGCCCAGCTCAAAGGTGTTCGAGGGCGAGGAGTTCGTGCGCGGACACCTGGCGGTGCGCAATCTCATTCTCAATGTCAGCGCGGTGGTCTGGCGGCGCGAGGCCCTGCTGCGCGCGCTCAACGCCTGCCGGCAGGAACTAGCCGAGCTCCGCATGGCGGGTGACTGGCGGCTCTATCTGGAGGCGCTGGCCGAGCCGGGCGCGCACATCGCCTATGTGGCGGATATCCTCAACGCGCATCGCCGCCATGCCTCCAGCGTGACCCATGCCCTGCAAGCTGATAAACATATCGCCGAGATCGCCGCCTGCCAGAAGTTTGCAGTAGAGAAGTTCAGGTTAAACCGCGACACCAAAAAGCGGCAAAAAAATTACTTGGAAGAAGTGAGCTTGCAGTTACGCCCGGCGCAGAACAAGGGCGTCAATGCCTCGGGCAGCAAATCCGATGCTTGTAAGACTGGCAACAATCCCAAAAGGAGATCCAGATGATTGTCCCGCACTATGACGCCATCCTCCACGCTCTGGGCACCTCACGAGAGACATCCAGGGTAAGACCGAAATACAAATCCCGGTATCGTTCTTGAAGTTTCTGTTGACTGTTGCTGTACAACACGGCGAGTTCAACGAGGCTGGATATCTTGCAGAAAATCCAGATGTGGCTAACGCCCTCAGGAGCAACAAAGTCGCTAGCGGAAAGGAACACTATCTGTCAGCCGGCTTTTTTGAAGGACGGCGAGGAGCGCTTCCTGCGGTTGACGAGGCTTGGTACAGAAAAGTTAACGCAGATGTCGCGGCCGCCATACGAGCAGGCAAGCTGAGTTCTGGCGGCGAACACTTCGGCATGATTGGCGTCGAAGAGTTCAGGGCTCCGAGCAAAGAGTATTTGTCTGATTGCTTTACTTGGAAAGTAGCTTTAGAAAAAGCACAGATGCCAAAGGCTGCGGTTAGGCCAAAACGCCAGTTTTCGCGAGTTGAGAAAGATTCAGGCGTCAGACGTTCTGGGGCAAGGCATCGTTTTTAGGGAAGCAGCCACATGATTACTAAGGCCGCCTGACCTAATTTACACACTTCTTGACAGAAGCTCTCTTGTTCCCCAGTGATCTACTGTGAGGTACAGCACATGAGACCTTGAACTTGAACTATACTCAACCAGTGAGCATCCAAAATCCGAAGATCGGCACTACATAGATTCTGCCTAGCTCACTAATCTCTGTCTAATCGTCTAATCAACTATGAGAACTCGCTATGCTACGGAGTGAAGTCAATGTGCCTGAAGAAGTACCATCGAAAGGTGTCATCGAACGCATCAAGGCCAAGGCCCAGAGCGAGGCCAAGGTATGGGTCGATTCCGCGTACTACAAAAACGCAGAAACTTGGACGCACATTTTCTGGGGGCGAGATTGGCGCTTCATTGAGCTATTCAAACAATTGCGTCTAGACAATGTGCTGAAACTCGCCTGTGGCCATGGTCGGCATAGCGAGCACGTTCTAAGACATTATCACGGCCAAATACGCAAAATGACGTGTATGGACGTAAACCAGGAAAACATAGAGTTTTGTGGCAAACGTCTTCGCGAGTGGCTGGCCTCGGGCATGGTCGAACTCCAAAAAAACAACGGAATAGATTTTCAACCAATAGCTGCGGAATCAGTCACCTCAATATTTTGTTATGACGCGATGGTTCATTTCGACAAGGAAGTTGTCGCTGCGTATCTACGTGATGCCTTCAGGGTCTTGAAAAGTGGTGGCCTAGGCCTATTTCATCATTCGAACTACTCTAAAGATCCCGATATCCATTTCGGGAAAAAGCCGCATGCGCGTAACTTTATGTCAAAAGAATTGTTTGCTGATTGCGCTCGCAAAGCACGTCTAGAGATCGTTACGCAGAAAGTTATTCCTTGGGGGGGGTGGCTGACCATGACTGCATTACGCTCTTACGAAAGCCGAACTAATATTGTTCGCCGGCAGTCTGGCGCATGAAATCCGCAGCTAGTCGGATCGAAAATCGCAGCACCATTGAACAGGATGTGCTGAATCATCCAGTAGTCAGCGCGTTTAGGCGCGGGTTGACCAAGCTCGGGTTAGGACGAATCCTAAGTCGTCGAAATAGTATGTTCCGAAAATTCAGATATGGGATCGAACTTTTGCACCGACCGACACATCGGAGCAGAGATAAAGCCTGACGTGTCCCATAAGGCTATTGGCCCCGTGATGGGATCCATCGGGATCAAAGCGTTTGAGCACTACATACAGGGCGTATCTGTTTATCTTGAGTATGGCAGCGGAGGGCCCGACTTTGACAGCTGCTACGGACATGATTGTTATTTAGTAGGACGGATCAATGCCTTAGAAGTGTTGGCGAAAACACCCCTGTACGCAGAGGGTTAAGCGATCTGAAGGAGCGGTGGGGGATTCTTTATCTTAAGGGATTTCAAGTGCTTGAGTGCATCCGTTGGGGGCTCAGTCAGCTGCCAAACGGTCCCCGTAGGGCTCAACAATTGCGCGAGTTTGATCCGCTTTAAGTCATGGCGGATGTTGCGCCAAGTATCTGCGCAAGCCGCTTCCGCCATGCGCTCGAGCAACAGGGCGAGCACGGTCAAGAACACCTGGGTATGGATGCGGTGCACGGCCCAGTGGAAGACCGGACGTAGACGCAATCCGCTTTTGAGGGTCCGCCAGGCTTCTTCCACCCGTTGCAGCTGCTTGTAACCGAGCGCCAGGTCCTCGGCGGTGAGCGTATCATCAGTGCTGTGCACGACGAACTTGCCGTCCAAGCGCCTCAGCGGCTTTGACCTTCCCTTCGTCGATGACGAGCGCACCTTTGGCCGTGAGCGTGAGGTAGCGCCCGTAGCGGCGGCTCGCCCGCAGCCCACACCCCCGGTTGCTGTGCCCTTCGCACCTCGGATCGCGCAGGCTCTGGAGCTCGGCCTGAAGCTCGGTGAGCACGCGCGCGCGATGCTCCCGCTGACGTGCTTCTTCTTGCGGGTTATGGCAGAGGACATAACGCCGACGGCGCTCACCCTCGCCAACCACGATCTCTTTCACCCCCAGGTTTTCAGCCACCGCCCGATAGCGGCCGGGACGGCTCAAGACCGCCTCATCGATCTCCCCACCCGGGTGGATGGGCAGACAGAGGATGTCGCGTCCTCCACTCGCCCCCAGCGCCTTGAGATTTTTCTCAGAGACCATGCCCGCATCGCCCACGAATACACAGCGCTCGAGCTTCCAGCCCTTGAGCTCGGCTTTTATTTTCTCCACCGTGGTGACGTCCACCGTATTACCGGGGAACACCCAGTGGCGCACCGGGAAACCATCGCGGGTGACCGCGATCCCGACCACGATTTGGGGGGCGTTGTCGCGACCGTTTTTCGACTTCCCGCGCTTGCGCAAGGCACGGTAGGTCTTCGCACCCGCCGTGCGGCTGCCTTGCACTTCATCGGTTTCACCCCGGCCTTCATCCTCCTCGTCGGTCTCAAAGTGCAGGGAGGTCGTGTCGTAGAAGAGGAGCTCGACATCGAGGTTAAACAGATCGGCGAGGCGATAATAGATGGCTTGTTCAATGCGCTCCTTGTTCGCCTCCAAGAGATCCATCGCACGATAGGGGTGATGCAGATCCAGCCCCTCAGTGCCTGCGATGCGTACCTCCTCGGCCAACCACTGCTCGTGGCAGGAAAGCTTAGAGGCCGGCGCACAGGCTCGATTGGCCACCATCGCAAAGAGCGCCCGCTCCAGAGGGGAAGTCAAGATTGCGTGGGTCGAGCACCTCGCGCAGAACCTCCGCCATCCCCAGTCGCTGCCACAGCTGCTCAAGCACGTAGATATCGCCATAGGGCCAGGCATCGAGCAGGCACCAGGACGGGTCTTACGCCACAATTTCTTCTGGAGAGCATCGCCGTAAGATGCTTCGCGCCAAGCGCCGCAGTCGCTCGGCCACCCCGGGATCGTCGGCACGTCCGCAGTTGTAGAGGATGCGGATGTGGGTATGGCGTTTAACGGGGTCCCAGACGCTCTCAGCGATCTGGAGGTGAGTGAGGTAGGAGCCGTCGGCCCGTTTTTGGCGGGTTTCGCGCAAGTACATGTACGTCACTATACACGATGTACAGCATTACACGCAAGGTCCCACCACTATTCCATGTACGTAGTCCTTTTCGTCATGGCTGCAGCCATCAGACACTTAACCCCTTGATCGATAAGTCACCCCCACGACCGCAGCGACTCTAAAATGTACGCGGAACTGTCAAAGTTGGGCCAGATGCTACCGCTTTGTGCGTGAGGCCAAGCACGATGGCGCCACCCTATGCCCACCGCCCCTTCCGTGAGACAGGGACGACGGGGCCGTGGACATAGCGTGGATTAGTCCGCCGGACCCCCGGTGCAGAAAACGATCGTCCTGGGTGCCCGAGCCAGGTGTGACACTCACACAAAATCGGGTCGGCCGTGTCCACTTGATTTCGGAGCCAAGACATGGCGTATTGAGTTCGTCGTCGACGTTCCTGCAGTCTTGGTGGACTTTTCAATAAAGCGCGATAGTCGTACCGTCCGGGAGTCGGCCAGTGGGCTGCTCCCGGTACCGATCGAACCCGAATACACATTGGTATTGAGGGGCCAGGAGCAGTGATTCTAACCAGCGCCGAATGCTGGGCTTGTGGGCCAGCGGCTCCTCGCGAGCCGCGTCAACCCAGTGTGTAAGAATGCCATAATAGGCTCCCGACAAGCAGCGGCGGCGGATGTGGATCGGGTCAAGGCGATACCATTCGGGCCGCTGATCGACGAGCGTAATGGGTCGCTCAAACGAGAGTTGCTGCAACGCGACGTTGACCGTTCGCGCCCGGTCAAGCGCTTGCTCTAAGCTGAGGCGTCGTCCTGGAAAAAATACCGCTCGAAAGATCCTATAGCCCCTTGGCGAGAGACGCTCGAGGCGCTGCAGCGGCAGCGTTGTGATGATAACGCGTGCCTGATGTTCTGCCAGGCGCTCGACGCACCAGCGCACCCATGCGATGATTTCCTCAGGCGACACGCCATAGGCGATGTCATTCCCGAGATCGGTGAGCAGGGCGAAGGTAGGTAGCCGCGGCCCTTGGGCGAGTTCATCCCATAGGCCGCACTGGGTGATCCCAGGTAGGCCGCGGAACAGAACCCGACTGTACACACCAAATGATCGGCCATGACCGGCGGCCACCAGGATCTTGGTCGGCCCGCCGCAAATGAGCTGAGCTGCTTCTATCGACGTTGCTAGTCCTCGCGTTAGATTGCTGGCACCCAGCAGCACCATCTGGTTGATGAACTTTGTGGTGTGCAACGTTTTGACGGGTACCGGGTCACGTAGTCCCGATGGATGTGCGCGAGTTTGTGCGCTTCTCGATTTCCAATCGAACGTTTACGGGATGGTGTCGAGATCGCGGAGATTGTAAGGCGCCATGGCCCCGACGTTAATGGGTTACAAAGAGGACCTAACGGGCGCTCAGGTGGATCGAGCGTTCTGGGGCCGGGGGATCCTGCTCGACATCGAAGGCACGACCTCCTCGATCGCGTTCGTCTACCAAACGCTGTTCGCCTACGCACGGCGCGAGCTGTCATGCTTCCTGCGGCCCATTGGGACGAACCTGCGGTCACGGCGGCACGGGAGCAGATCGCACGCGATGCGGGTGCCGCCTTCTACGCGGAGTTCTGTGCGCGCACCCCGGCACTGACCCCTGCCGAAGCGTTGCGCCGCGAGGTCGAGCGGCTCATGGATGCGGATGCGAAGCTGACCGGGCTGAAGCAGCTCCAGGGTCTCATCTGGAGAGGCGGCTATCAGAGCGGGGTACTCAAATCCCACGTCTTCCCCGACGTCCCGCCGGCGCTCGCTGCATGGGCGGCGCACGGCCTCGACATCCGCATCTACTCCTCGGGCAGCGCCGAGGCCCAGCGCCTTGTTCTTCGCGCATACCGAGGCCGGCTCGCTCACGCATCTGCTCCGCGGCTACTACGACACCCTCACCGGTCCGAAGCGCGAGCCCGCGAGCTACCGGGCCATCGCCGCCGACATGCAGAGCGGACTAAACGCGCGAGGCTTGCGGCGCACGTAGGGGTCATCGTCAACTACGAACACCTTTGCTTCGCTCGTGTTCATGCAGCGCTCAGCGGCGGTTTAATTTACGATCCCGCTGGATGACGAAGTCGTGGCCAAGGGGCGAGATCCAGGCAGCTTTCGCAATGCCCTGGCCGCGCCACCCGCACAAACCCCGCGCGGCGCCAGTCCCTCAACCGTGCGCAATCAGCCGCCTGAGGGCGTGCTTGATCGCTTGTGTGGCGTCGGCATAACTCTGATTCCGCAGCGGTCCGATAGGGGCCCCGAAGCGGATGTGGACCCGCCCGCGCCTCGGTCGCAAACCGGTATCCGGTGGCAGGATCTTCTCGCTACCGAGGATGGCGATGGGAACGACCGGGACCTGCATCTCCACGGCCAGGACCCCCGCCCCACCCTTCAGGTCCTGGAGCGGCTGGTTGCTGCGGTTGAGCCCGCCTTCTGGGAAGACCAGCACGTTCCAGCCGTCATCGAGCAAGCGCCCCGTGTATTCCAACCCGGGTTTGATGTTCCCCTCGATCTCCGTGGGAAAGGGATAGGAATTGAAGGCGAGATCTGCGATCGGCGCAACCCACCAAAACTTGCCGTACAGCGCATCGATTTCGGCGGCGATCCCGAGCCTCAAGCCCAGACAGGCGGGCAAAGCGCGGACGATCAAGGGGGCGTCGAGGAAGCTGCGGTGGTTGGCCATGAAGATCACCGGTCCCTTCAGAGCATGCAACTGTTCGGTCCCGGACGAGGTCAGCTCGCACCTGCGCCACCAGAAGAACAGGAGGCGTTGAGCCGGCGGGCGCAGGGCCGCCGCCCAGCGAGACAAGGACCACCGCGGATACCGCGTAGGAAGCGGTGCCGGCCCTTGTGTTGCCCGAATGTGCGCCTCCAGCTCCGCTACCGTGGTCTGGGCGGTGATCTGCTGCTCTTCGATGGTGACCTGTAGATCTTCCTCTATGCGGCTCACCAGTTCGATGCGTGACAGTGAGTCTAGGCCGAGCTCCGGTACGATCCGGGTGCCTTCGTGAATGAGCCGCGGGTCGTGCTTGGTGACCTCGGCGATCAGTCGCACCAGCGGGGTCACGGTCCCCGTGACTCTGGGGTTGGCGGTCTGAAAGGACCGAAGCCAGCGGATGACTTCCTCCTTTTTCACCTTGCGCGTCGCGGAACGCGGGAAGTCGGGCTCAGGCCACAGGGACCAGCGCATGATCCTCTGGTGGGGTGCCAGATGCCGGTTGGCCTCGGCGATGACCGCATCGCCGTCGCATTCATCCCCGAGCAGGACCGCGTGAATAAAGGTTCGCCCTGCCTCCTCGAGCCCTACCACCGCGCTGTCCTTGACCCCGGGGACCTTCTTGAGCTCGGCCTCCAGGTCCTCCGGATAGACGTTTTCGCCGCCGGCCCCGAGGATCAGGTACTTCTGGCGCCCGAAGACGTATAAGAACCGTTCCTCATCGAGTCGCCCGGCATCTCCGGTCCGCAACCATCCGTCCTGGAACACCTCCTGCGTGCGCGCCGGGTCACGGAAATATCCGGGCGTGACGTTCGGCCCCTGGACCAGGATCTCGCCGTCTGGCGCAAGCCTCAGCTCGACGCCCCTCAGCGCCCTGCCCACCGAACCCAGCCTGTGTGCGTCGTGGGTGTTGGCGGAGATGATCGGGCTGGTCTCGGTCAGGCCGTAGCCCTGGAGCACCTCCAGGCCCAGGGCTCGCCATTTGCGTTCGACCTCGGGGTCAAGGGGGGCCGCCGCCGCACAGGACCGCACGCAACGTGCGCGAGATCCGGGCCCGGATGGGAGCGCGCAGCAGGGGGCGCACAAACCTCGGGATGGGGGCCAGTCGGTCCTCCAAGCGGTCCATGACCCTGTTCAAGAATTCCGGGACGGCGATGAGGTGCGTGGCCGGGGTATGCGCCAGAGTTTCCCGGATCACTCGGGAGCTGGGGGAGGGCAGGTAGGTCACGGCGCTGCCATGCCACAGCGGGCAGAGCAGGCTGGTCATCTGTCCGTACATATGGAAGAGGGGGACAAGGCTCAACAGGTGGTCCTCGGCCCTGAGGGGCACGGCCTCGGCCGTCGCCTCGAGGTTCGCCAGGAGGTTTGCGTGCGTTAACATGACGCCTTTGGGATCGCCCGTGGTGCCCGAGGTGTAGACGATCTCGGCGAGTCCCCCCGGCGCAAGCTTCCCGCCCGGAGCCTCGGCCATGGTCCCGAGGGTCTCGCTAGCAGCCTCGAGCTCCAGGGCCGCCATGGGGGTCGCCGGCCAGGGGCGGCGCCTGCTCGAGAGGACCAGCTTCGGGTCCGCGCTGGCGGCGATGCGGTCCAGCTGTTCGGGAGTGCTATTAGGATTGAGCGGTACGACGATTGCCCCGCGCGCCAATATCGCGAAATAGGCCGCCGCCCAATGCGGTGAGTCCCCTGCATACAAGAGCACGCGGTCCCCGGGCCCTATACCGTGCTCCGAGAGTCCCGCGGCGACGGCCCCTGCCTGCGCCCCGAACCTGCGGTAGGTCCAGCGCAGGGTGCGATAGCGCGGGCGGAATTCAATGGCGAGTCGCCCTGAATGGCGCTCGACCTGCCTTAGGAAAAGCGTATAGAGGTTCTTCACCATAGCACTTGCAACCGTGACGTCGCAGGGAACCGATTCAATTTTTGTTTATTATATTGTGGGTACCGTTAATCGTGGTGCCTCGCGCGATGGATCCGATACTCCTCGTGATCGGCATTTTGCTCATTGCCACCGTGGTGGCGTTCTTGACCGGTCTTATCCCCTATCCGTTCGGTTGGATAGTCTTGAGCATTGTGTTTATCTTGAGGCTTGCGCATTTAAGGCGAAAGGTGCGGGGAAGAGGGAACGGATTTCAGGCTTGAGCAGCATTTAAAGGCGCGGCTGCCGGCAGCCGGAACCTTCGAAGAAGAGTTAGCCGTTCATTCAGGGCCGATCACCGAATCAGTCGGGCCCATGCCGTACGCGCAACCGCCACGGGGCGGGGTTGGAAACGGTAGTGGGCGGCAAGCTCAAGCAGTGTGGGATGAAAGCGGATCGCCTCCCCCACCCGCTCGAGTAACGGCGCTTTTGAGATTGTCATAGAGAAGGACGCGCGGCACCGAATTGAAAAAGGCGAAGGCCTCGACATGACCGCGCAGGAAGTTGTTCATGGCGGCGTTGAGGTAGAAACGCAGAAACACGTAGCGTGAGTAGCTCAGCACCATCACGAAGGCCATCAGGGGGCGCACGGCGCGACCAATCGTGAGCTTGCCGAAGTGGGCCCAATCCACTTGCGCTTGCTCGCCCGGCAGGGTGCGTAGGCGCAGATAGGCTTCCCCTGCAGGTCGCGGGCGCAGGCGGCTCACGATCGTACGGAAATGATCAGGAGCGCCTGGATAACCGCGTTCGCCCACCATTTGGTACAGGCGACTCGCGCGCAAGGTAGGAAACTTCGCAAGCGTCTCGACGATAAACGCAAGGTAGGGCTCGACAATCGAGGGCCGTGCCGTCTTCTGCGCGCTCGGTACCCCGGCTTGGGCAAGCACACGGCGGACGGTGGAATGATGCACGCGCAGTTGGGTGGCGATGGTGCCGATCGGCCAATGCTCGGTGTGATGCAGGCGCAAGATCTCGGCTTCCAGTGCGCGCGAGATCATTATAGAGCTCTCCGCTCAACCCCCTCGTCCCAGGGGGGCGAGACGCACAAAGGGCGGCAACGGACGTTGACAGAAGTTGCAGCGCGGTGCGGGTGCTGCACGATGCACATACAGCCGAGCAAATGTACGTGGAGATGGTTGTTCAACGTCTGTGGTCTGAGCATCGGTCACCTCCGTCTCGCTTTCCGTTGAGATGGGCGACACTATGACAGCGGTGTTGGGAGAAGTGGAACCCTGATGCGTCACTTTTTGTGTTCGACGCATCCGCCAAGCGCTCTGACGGGCTGCGTGTCGAGAAGCGCCGTGGTAGCTGCGCTGGTAGCGAACGCCAGCACGCCCAGCGACTCGCGTCGGCGGATCACCGCGCACTCGCCCGCGCAGTAGATGTTGCCGCGGTCGCAGCGGCGGCAGATCCGTACTTGTTCTCCGCAGCATCCGCAGTTGTAGAGCCGATGAATCTCTCCGAGCACCGCCCTGCACGATCCCTATGGGACTGGACAACGCCGTGCATCGCGGGCATAAAGGTAACGCGGCCGCGCCCTTCAGGGGCGCCGCGACGCTGAAGGCTCGGGGTTCTCCGTCAAGAATCTACCCGGGCCTTCGCTTTTTCAGCGTGGCGGATCAGGATAGCGAAGATTGTGGCGGAAGCCGTGCCCCTGGCCCCCTGCGGGGAGAGTGAACAGTGGGAAATTATGCGAGGCGGAGGTGAGCGTCAGAATTGTCTCTTACCGACACTGTCGGTCCGATCTCGTCCAGCCGCTTACAACGCCTACTCTCGAGATCGAGGCAATAAAGGATTTTGGGGG
>JBOIEG010000885.1:0-4562 GCA_050740915.1 Gammaproteobacteria bacterium
TATCGTTGGGGGTATTCGGTAAGATCTCGGCTTCTGGGCTGCTGGTTGTGATGATCTGCCCTTTGGGGGTCATCAGCGAAAGCTCTTCGGCGCCACTGCGTAGCCTTAGCTCGCCCAGATCGATGACTCGTGTTTCCGCGGCATTGAGCACCATGGTGCTGCCTTGTCCTTTCAAGGCATTGAGATCCAAAGGCGCGACGGCATCGGAGGAATCGGTCAATTCGTCTGCAATCAGTTCGGTGTCGCGCAACAGCTCCCGCATGCGCAGGTCCAAAGCCGCGCGGCTGAGCGCTAGGGAATCCTTAACCGCTTTTTCGATTCGCACGTCATACCAACTGTCTATCCCGCGCATCAAGAAATGTACCGAGAATGCATACACGACCAACATCGGAGTTACGGCGAGGGCCACGAACAGGGTAAGCATCCGCAGGGTAAGGCGCGATCCCGGCTGTCGTTCGCGCCACTGCCGCATCAAGCGGTGGATTTGGGTACCGATCATGCCAAGCAGAACCGCAAGCCCCGCGGTATTGAGCAGCAACAAGGGTGTATACAAGCGTCCAAACTGTTCAGAACCTTGCGTCGCCTGACTCATTAGAAGCAGCGACGTCAAAAGCCACAGGGACAGCGCCAGAACAGCGAATTTGGTATTCACGGGCGGACCTCCCACCGATGCCAGTGGCTGGACATCCACCACTCGGGTGACAAGTAGGCCAGGGGGCGCATCGGAGTGGGAAGCGCTTCGATGTCCAGGCTGGCGCGCATTTGACCGATGTAGACCTCGTGCGGATCGAGCTTGTCGGCTTCGATGAGTGGGATCGCGGTAAGGTGTTCGAGAGCGTCGAGCGCATCTTCCAGGGCGGAGAAACTGCGGCTGGTGCCGGTGGCCAGGTTCACCAGCAAATGTTGTTCGCTGAGGGCGTGGTGCTGCAAGCGGTATTGCTGGCGCAAGGTCATGAGCGAGAGATCCCAAAGAAAATCGCGCTTGCGTTTCAAGGTGATTTCGATAGCAAAGGTGATCGGCACCCCACTCTCCAAAGCGTGTATGGCTTCTTTGCTGAGCTTGCAGCGTAGTGCGGCGTCCACCACGTAGACTTCGTTGACCACACGCATGGAGATGGTCTCGATGCGGATATCGGTAGCGGCCGCCGGACAGGTCGGTAGACCGAGTCCGCATACCAGCACGAAGAGGGAAGCCAAGCCGTATCGGGTGTCGAGAAAACACGGTGCCACCGTTGCGTTTGTGACCGGGTCAGGGTTTTGGCCGGAGAAGATTCGGGGGATCACGGAGCGCTAGACTTGTAAAGACGAGCGTAAAAAAAGCCATCCATAGCGGATTCTCCGGTCAATAGTTGGCGCCCCAATCCGGTCTCATAGCCCCAGGACGCTACGATGGGGCCCGAGCGGGCATCCTTCTGGATCCCCAGAAATCTCTGGATGATCTGGTTGTTTTCTTGTGGCAGCAGGGAACAACTCGCGTATAACAGCTCGCCCCCCGCCGTTAGCAAAGGCCACAGTGCTTGCAATAGAAGGAATTGCTGTTCCGCCAAAGCGGCGACATCCGAAGCGGTTCGCAACAGCTTGATGTCTGGGTGGCGTCGAATCACACCGGTTCCAGAGCATGGCGCATCGAGCAATATGCGGTGGAAAAGCTCCCCATCCCACCATGATCGAGGCTTAAGCGCGTTTCCTTGTGTGACTTGGCAGCTTAGGCGCAGCCGCTTCAGGTTATTGCACAACAGCTTAAGGCGTGTACCGGCGCAATCGAGCGCGGTCAGGGCGTAAAGTTGGGGCTCAAGCTCCAAGATATGCGCGGTCTTGCCTCCCGGTGCTGCGCAGGCATCAAGCACCCGTTGCCCGGAGGAAAGATTGAGCAAGGGCGCGGCCAACTGCGCGGCTTCATCCTGGACCGAAACCTCGCCTTCCCGGAATCCAGGCAGGGTTTCTACCTCTACCGGTTGTACCAGCACGATCCCGCTCCGGCTGTGAGAGCAGGGTGCAGCGCTAAGGCCCTTTGCACGCAATCGCTGGAGGCATTCTGAGCGAGTCAAGCAGCGAAGATTGACCCGCAGCGTCATCGGGGCCCTCTGGTTATTTGCGTTCAGGATGCTCTCCCAGCATGTAGGCCAGGCCTCTTGCAGCTGCCGGATCAGCCACTCTGGATGGCCGTAGCGGACCGCGGGGGAGTCACCGACGAGGGCTAGAAGCTCCTGACTTCGCCGCAGGTAAGCACGCAACACCCCATTGACCAAGGCGCTCGCCCAGGGTTTGCCTAGCGCACGCGTGGCGTCCACGGTGGTGGATATCGCGGCGTGGGCAGGGGTGTTGAGAAACTTAAGCTGGTAGATGCCGATCAACAAAAGGGCCTGGATATCACTATCGCGCGGTTTCAGGGGATGGCGCAAAAGCTGGGTTACCAGCTTCTCTAACACGAAGTACTGTCGAAGCACGCCATAGGCTAATTCCTGGACCAATCCTTGGTCTCGTTGGTCAGGGATGTGACTAAGGACCGGCGGCACGGTATCCGAGGTGGACCGCCCGCGGGCGATAGTTTTTTCTATGATGCCCGCAGCGGCCGCTCGTGGCTGGGCTCCTTGCTTAGGCGCTAGTGAGGAGAGCGGGGTTGGCATTGATGAAATCGGCAACCGCTAGGGGTTGTTTTGCAGGCAGTTGGATGCGGGTGAGCCTGAGGGCGCCGTTTCCAGTTGACACGTCTATCCCGTGGCGGGAGACCGCATAAGGGTGCCCCGGCGGCGCTGCGGGCTGACCCGGGAGGATCTTCGCGTCCCATATCCGCATATCTTTGCCGAACAAATGGGTGAAAGCGACCGGTTTCGGGTTCAGCGCCCTGATCCGATGTTCGAGCTCGTGCGCGCTGAGACGCCAATCGATTTCTGCTTCGGTGCGCGTGATCCGGGATGCATAGGTGACCAAACCCTCCTCTTGCGGTTTGGGTTTTATCTCTCCAGCGAGAAACGCTTTCAGGGTAGGTATTAGGCACTCAGCGCCAAGCCTTGCGAGGCGTTGTTGCAGAGTCTCGGCGGTATCATCGGGTTCTATTGCAGAGCGCGTTTGCCCGAGGAGGGGGCCCGCATCGAGCTTCTCGACCACTTGCATGATGCTGATCCCGGTTTCGCGGTCTCCTGCCATGATGGCCCTTTGGATAGGCGCCGCCCCGCGCCATCGGGGAAGTAAAGAGGCATGAACGTTAATGCATCCGAAGCGGGGAGCCTCGATCGCCGCGGCGGGCAGCAGTTGCCCATAGGCTACCACGATCATCACATCGAGCCTGAATGCCCGCAGCTGTTCTAGGGTAGCGGAGTCTTTTAGGTTTGGCGGCTGGCGGATGGCGATGTCTTTTGCAGCCGCGACTTGTTTGACCGGGTTTTGCTGTAGCCTTCTGCCACGACCCGCGGGTTTGTCAGGCTGGGTATAAACGACCACGATCTCAAACGCGGACGAGTCGGCGAGTAAGGCAGCGAGAGCGGGTATGGCAAATTGCGGTGTGCCCGCGAACGCAATTCGAGTCCGCACGAGCTCAAAGCACCTGGCGCTGCTGTTTCTCCAGCTTTTTGCGGATCCGGTTTCGCTTTAACAGAGACAAGTAATCGACGAATAACCTGCCATCCAAGTGATCCATTTCATGCTGGATGCATACCGCAAGCAGGCCCTCGGCCTCGTGGGTGAACGGTTCTCCGTCCAGCCCAATCGCTTCAACCTTGACTCGCTCTGCCCTCTGCACCAGGTCGAAAACGCCCGGGACAGACAAACAGCCTTCTTCCATCTCCACCACTCCCTGCCGTTCTAGGATCCTCGGATTAACCAGGCACAGCGGCTGGTCTTTTTTCTCTGAGACATCAGTGACCAGCATCCGTTTTGGAACATTGACTTGGGTAGCCGCCAAACCGATGCCTGGGGCGGCGTACATAGTCTCAAGCATGTCCCGAGCGAGCCTTCGGATGTCATCGTTAACCCGATCTATCGGCGCTGCTTTGATACGTAAGCGCGGATCGGGATAGTACAGAACATTGAGTGTTGCCATAGCCGCCAACCGTTGGTGTCAAGCGCCCAAAAAGTATATCAAAATTGGTCTTCTAACCCCATCCTCCCAACGCCCCTCGAGCCCTCACCTCCCACGCTACCTCGTGAACCCGTTTATTTTTGCTAAACTTCCCGAAGGGAACTTGAAAACGGGGGATTGGAAGCATGCTTTAGCGAACTGCACGGCCAATTCGAATTTTGCGGGCCGGCTCCAAGTAAGCGACGTAAAGGACGAGAGATGATGACGAAACGATTGATATGGTTGTGCGCTTTGGCCTTAGGGGTGGCTGGCTTCTGCGAGGCGGAAGAGGTCAAGCTGCGATCGGATGCTCCGCAAAGCTATGTGGTAAAATACGGGGATACTTTGTGGGACATCGCTGGCGCATTCTTGCAAAACCCGTGGTCCTAGCCTGAGAGTTTGTGAAAAAACCGTCGCGAGCGAAGGAAGGTCGCGTTCCGCCGGAGCGCAGGAACCGCAGTGTATATTGAAATACATGAGGATTCCGAGCACCGCCGGAACGCGA
>JBOIEG010000886.1:0-2855 GCA_050740915.1 Gammaproteobacteria bacterium
GACTGGCCAGAGAATACGAGACTAAATCGCCTCAAGAAATCCTTGCGCTGGCGCTAAGCGCTTTTGATGGCGTCGCCATATCCTTTAGCGGAGCAGAGGACGTGGTCTTGCTCGATATGGCCACCAAGGTAAGAAAAGACGTGCGCGTGTTTTCTCTGGATACGGGACGCCTGCACGCGGAGACGTATCGTTTTCTGGAGCGGGTTCGCACGCATTACGGATTGGCCCTGGAGATCCTATTTCCGGAGCCGGGTGCGGTAGAGAAGTTGGTGCGAGAAAAGGGTCTTTTCAGTTTCTATAGGGATGGGCATCAAGAATGTTGTGCGATCCGCAAGGTCGCGCCCCTGCGCCGCAAGCTCGCAACACTCGAAGCCTGGATAACCGGGCAACGGAAAGACCAGAGCCCCGGTACCCGAGACAGCATTGCGGTGGTGGAACGGGATGCCGCGTTTTCAACCAAAGAGCATACCCTGATCAAGTTCAATCCTTTGACATATTGGTCTTCCCATCAGGTATGGCAATACATCCGCGAGAACGAAGTGCCCTATAACGAGTTACACGAACGGGGTTTTGCCAGTATCGGTTGCGAGCCTTGCACTCGGGCCGTGCTTCCTAACCAGCACGAGAGGGAAGGCCGCTGGTGGTGGGAAGACGTCACTCATAAAGAATGCGGGCTGCATGCTGCAAACGTAGCGATAGGCGCAAGGCGTTGATGCCAGCGATCACCTTACCTTGGTGAAAAAATCACCGCCGACGGTGCCGTGTCGCAAGCGCGCGGAGGTAGGAGTTCGGCAACGCGGGTTGCGGACCTATAAAGTGATTATGGCGCAGTGTGGGCAACCAGTGGGGCCCAAGGACGTTGTCCCTGGGGTTGTCAATTCATTCGGTCCTTTCGCGTTAAGCGAAATCTACGATTCTTCAATTCGAGGTGCCCCATGCTTGAGCCCATACCGGTTCATCAGGTCATACAAGGTTGGGCGGCTTACTCCGAGCGTTCCGGCGGCCAACGCGATCTTGCCGCCGTAACGGCCGAGGGCCCGCTGAATCACCTCGCGTTCGGCATTTTCCCGCACCTTTCGGAGATTCAAGGCGAAAGATGGTGGACCCTCCGTCTTCAGGTCGAGGTCGCGCGCCGATATGCCCTTTCCTTCCGTCATCAGTACCGCGCGCCTAACCGTGTTTTCGAGCTCGCGGATATTGCCTGGCCATGGGTACGCATCGATCGCTCGGAGGGCATCTTCAGTGAAACCCCGAAGCGGACGGGCGTACTCCCGAGTGTACCGTTGCAGGAGAGCGCGTGCGAGGATCACAGCATCTCCAGCACGCTCGCGCAACGGCGGGATCCGGATCGTGATCCCACTGATCCTGTAGTAGAGGTCTTCCCGGAACTCCCCGGTCTTGATAAGCGCAGTCAGATCCTTGTGAGTAGCCCCTACGACACGTATATCGACGGGCACCTCTTCGCGTCCACCCACGCGCTCGATCACTCGCTCCTGCAAGAACCGCAGTAGCTTCGCCTGGAGCGCCCGTGGCAGATCTCCTATCTCGTCCAGGAACAGGGTGCCCCCATCGGCGCAGTCGATCTTGCCCGGTGTGCGTTTCAAAGCACCGGTAAAAGCCCCTTTCTCGTAACCGAACAATTCGCTCTCGATCAGGGTCTCAGGGATCGCGGCACAATTGATGGCAACAAAACGGTGTTCCTTGCGCGCGCTGAGCGTATGCAGGGCGCGCGCAAACAATTCCTTGCCGGTGCCGCTCTCTCCCCACAGCAATGCCGTAGTATCGGTCGGGGCAAGCTTCTCAATGGTCCGGCAGACCTGGGTCATCACGGAGCTGGCGGCAATCACCCCTTCCAACGATGCTCCCTCTTGGCATTGTAGCCCGCGGTGCTCCCTCCCCAGCTGGTACAGCCCGTAGGCCCGATCGATGATCAGTCCCAGGATCGCGGGGTCCACTGGCTTCTGGTAGAAGCCGTAAGCGCCGAGCCCGACCGCCTTCACCGCGTTCTCATGATCGTCGTTGCCGGTCACGACAATCACCTTGGCCTCGGGCGGCAACTCCAAGATCTGTTGCAGTGCGGTGTGGCCCTCCGAGGCGTTGGCAGGATCAGGAGGAAGCCCGAGATCCAAGGCGATGACCGCCGGCTCATGGCGCCGCACCTCGGCTAAGGCGGACGGCCGGTCGCCTGCGATCACCACCTCGTAGTCCGAGAAGCACCACTTGAGCTGCTTCTGCAGGCCCGGGTCATCTTCGACTACGAGCAGCTTCCTGCGCTTGAGGTTTTTCCCGTTCATTCTTCGACTCTGGCGTAAGGTCGATGCGGCAAGGCGGCCTCTGGGTAAGCGGCCAAGGGCAGCATTATCCGAAAGGTCGTGCCTAAATTGAGACGGCTGGCGACCTGGATCTCGCCGCCAAGGCGGCGCACGATCTCGCGGCTTTCGAATACCCCAATCCCCATTCCAGCGTTACCCTTGGTGGTATCGAATGGCGTAAAGAGCCGGTAGCGGATGAACGCCGCATCCATGCCACATCCGGTGTCCTCGATCTCGATCCGGGCCATCTCTCCATGGCGTTTGAGCCTCACGGTGAGCTGGCCGTGCTCTGGCGTCGCCTCCTGCGCATTCTGGACGAGGTGCTCCAGCGCAGTGGCCAGACGCTCTCTATTGGCGAACACCGTAAGGCCAGCTTCCCCATCTTCCAGGATCGGCACCGGCCGCATCCCGCTTCTTGCACTGAGAGTTTGTGAAAAAACCGTCGCGAGCGAAGGAAGGTCGCGTTCCGCCGGAGCGCAGGAACCGCAGTGTATATTGAAATACATGAGGATTCCGAGCACCGCCGGAACGCGAGATCCCGAG
>JBOIEG010000887.1:0-1513 GCA_050740915.1 Gammaproteobacteria bacterium
AAACCTACTGCGCTCGGGATCTCGCGTTCCGGCGGTGCTCGGAATCCTCATGTATTTCAATATACACTGCGGTTCCTGCGCTCCGGCGGAACGCGACCTTCCTTCGTTCGCGACGGTTTTTTCACAAACTCTCACCCCGTTCGCCGCGGTGGTCAAGGATGATACCTTCCGTCTCAGATTTTCAAACGGCGCAAGGGGCGGTCGATGGCCGCAAGGACACGCTTGATTTCCAGTAGATTGCGTTGGGTGGAACGTACGATGACCTGGCTGCTCATGCCGGTGACGGTTCCGCCGGGCGCCACCAGAGGCTTGAGCAGTGGGATCACATCGGCGCTCAGACGATGCTCCAGCGGTATTACCTCCAAGACCATTTCCTCCGCGAGGGCATAGCCTTGGACCAAGGTCAAAGCGACGAAAATGAAGCTTACGACCAGGGGCATTGTGTCGGTTGCCAAAAAAACTAATGTGACGCTGTTTATTACAGATCCGAGCTTCGCTAGAAGTTTCCGAGTACCACACTCTAATGTGCTGGTCCGTTCGGAACTTTTGCAGACAACGTAACACGCCGTACCCTCAACCCCCACCCCTTCCCTCCCCCTACCTAGGGGGAGAGTGAGGGAGGGGGTGCGCAGTGGCGCGGCGGTTACACCCCCTCAAAACGGCAGTCTGAGCGTGGGGTCCAGCGCCAGCAACTTTTCTCTAAACCGATCCTGAACGGTCTCTAATGCCGCTTGATGATCGGCTTCAAAACGCAGAACCAGACAAGGCGTGGTATTGGAAGCCCGAACCAGTCCCCAACCCTCTTTGAAGTCGACCCGGAGTCCGTCGACGGTGAAAACTTCGCCTGTTTCAAACCGAGCCGAAGAGACGAGGTCCTGCATAAACTGAGCGTGCCGCTCTTCGGGCATATCCAGGCGCAGCTCAGGGGTCGCTACCCCACCCGGAAGCTCGGCAAAAACAGCCGCTGGCGGTTTGCTTTGCTCGACTAAGATCTCCAGCAGACGTGCGGCCGCATATAAGGCGTCATCGAAGCCATACCATCGTTCTTTGAAAAAGATGTGGCCGCTCATCTCGCCCGCCAATAAGGCACCCGTCTCCTTCATCTTCGACTTGATCAGCGAATGCCCGGTCTTCCACATCAACGGCGTTCCGCCGGCCTCTTGGATCACCCGCCGCAAATGGTTGCTGCACTTGACATCGAAGATGACAGTGGCTGCGGGGTTACGCTTAAGCAGATCGCGCGCAAAGAGCATCATCTGCCTATCCGGCCAGATGATATTTCCCTGGCCATCCACTACCCCTAAGCGGTCTCCGTCGCCGTCGAACGCCAATCCCAAGTCGGCCCGGTCCTCCTTCACCCGCTCGATCAAGGCACGCAGATTTTCTGGCTGGCTGGGATCGGGGTGATGGTTGGGAAAACGGCCATCGACATCACAGAAAAGCTCCACCACGTCGTGCCCCAGAGCCCGCAGTAATTGTGGCGCCACGGCTCCCGCTACTCCATTGCCACAAT
>JBOIEG010000888.1:0-6610 GCA_050740915.1 Gammaproteobacteria bacterium
AGCAGGTAGGGTGTGTCACGATCGCATTGACGGAAGTGGCTCATGCACGCTCGCTCATTGAATCCATTGCCGATCCGATCGGTTTGCACATCAAAAGTTCCGCCTTAAGTCCGACAGGCTCCTAGGTCTCGGCCCACGGCACCAGATCTTTGCTGAGTGGAATTGGCGTTTCGCCCCGAGTTGGACTTTCAATTTAAATGGCAAAGCCGTGCTCGATAGAGAGCGCCCGACTGGCGATCCTCGGCCCCCGGTCGATTATTATTTCCTAGCCAATGCGGTACTACGAAGGAAGCGTATTCTTGGTTTTTTGGACCTCGCCGTATCGGTACGCAACCTATTCGATGCAGACGCGAGCGATCCCTCCATCGACGCTCTAGCCCTACCCTTTGACATCCCGCTTACAGGACGTGATGTTTTCGGAGAACTACGCATCCATTTCTGAGGTTTTATCGGATGATAGCGAGCACATCTGTTGCCGCCCTCGGATTCGCGAGCTTAGCACTGGGGTCCCACGCGGTATCGCCATGGTCCCAACTTTATGGGAAAACGTTCTTGGGCACTCCAGGACGAGGGAAGAAGTTGGCGCTCACGTACGATGATGGGCCGAACGAAACGAGCACGCCCGCCCTGTTGGAGGTCCTCGAGAAGCATGGAGTGAAAGCAGCGTTTTTCCTCCTTGGCAAGAACGCTGCCTTGTGCCCGAATATCGTGCACCGTATAGCCGAGGCCGGCCATGACATTGGGATGCACAGCTATTCCCATAAATCTCTGTTGTTCTGCTCGGCCAGAGACATCCGCTTCGAGTTCTCTCAATGGGAGCAGGCGCTCGATTCTGCAGGGGTGTCCTTGAAACACCAGCTCAAATTATTCCGCCCACCGTACGGCGCGAGGCGACCAGGGGTGCTACGCATCGCACGGGAACTCGGCTACACGACTGTTATGTGGTCGGTGACCTGTTTCGATTGGTACGAGAGCACAAAGGCTGAGCGAGTAGAACGCATCGCGTCGCGGCAAATCCGCGGCGGGGACGTGATCCTAATGCATGACGGTGGCCAAAAGGGTATAGACGTTGCTCGATTGCACACCGTGGTCGCGACCGACCACCTGATACCATCGTACAGGAACGAGGGGTTTGAGTTTACGGGATTGTCGGAATGGATCGGAGAGATTTGAAATCATAGTGTGGGTGCTATTGCGCTAAAGGCTAGGTCCTGATACAGAAATCCAATTTCCTTTGGGATGCAATTGCAATTCGATGAGAGGCTGCACCTATACCTCGCAATCGTGCTTTCTTCCGCCTACAGGTAACGGAATCGTTACGATAAACGTGGACCCTGCGTTTACGCGGCTTTGGACAGTGATGGTTCCGCCCATGAGGTGGCAGAACGCTTGGCTTATTGCTAGCCCTAGCCCAGTTCCTTGATATTTATGGGCGTCATCGATTTCGACCTTGCGAAACGGTTGAAAGATCAAGGTCAGGCAGTCTTCGGGGATCCCGATACCGGTATCGCTGACCTCTATGCACAGTTGATTCTCCATGCTCTCGGTTTTCAATGTAATGCGTCCGCGGTGCGTGAATTTCGCGGCATTGGTGAGGAGATTGAGCAGGATCTGCTGTAGCTTCGCTTTATCCACCACGGCAATCTCGTTGCCATTGAGCTGATGCTCCAGGTGATTGCCGTTCTTCACAACGAGTGGGCGTACGGTATCGATCGCGCTGTGGACGAGCTCTTTGAGATTGATCGGTTCGGGACTCAGGTCCATCTTCCCCGCTTCGAGAGCGGTCGTATCGAGAACATTATTGATCAGCGAAAGCAGCTGCACGGCATTATTCAACACAACCTTGAGCTCGGCCTCGTTGGGTTTGTCGTCGTGGTAGTCCAGGTTTTCAAGCGCCAATTGGGTGTACCCGATGATGCCATGCAGGGGAGTGCGCATCTCATGGGTGACCGTCGCCAGGAATTCCGATTTGTGCCGGTCGGCCGTCAGCGCCGCATCCCGTGCCGCCAGTGCGTCTTGCGTACGGATTTGCACCTCCGATTCAAGCACAGCCGCATGGGATCTCAAGGTCTCCTTCTTAGCCCAGGTGAGGAGCAAAAAGGAAAGGACGACCCCGATGGCCGCATTGATCGGAACCAGAACAACCGCGAGTCGACGCAACCGCTCCTTGTCGATCTCGAGCTGTACATAGCCTACCACCTCCCTTTTGGGTCGGGTCCTCTCGATGTAAGGGGAGTTGGCATCGTTGTCTTCTAATTTAATTGGCGCGATCAAATGCCACAGGTGCTCGTCCTCGGCGGCGAGCATCCCACGTTCGGGCCAGAGTCCTCCATATCCTTGCTTTGCGTGTGTGCTCGGTACGCCGTCTTCGTACCGGAGGCCAAGATCGCGATCGACGACCCCGAGATAATGAACGCCCGGAAAGCCTTGGAACACAGAGGCGGATTTCTTAATGGCAGTGAGATCATTGACCACGAAGACCGACCGGCTGGCATGCGCGAATTGCTCGGCGAGCTGTATTCCTTGATCGATGAGGAGGCTTCGAAATTCCCAGTACATCAGCCAGGACATGGTGAGAAAGGCGACGAGGGAGACCAAGGCAATAGCGCCCGATCTCCCGTGCGGCAGCAGCCTGCGTAAGCGTATCGATCCTAACGGTACTTGATCCAACATTCTTGTAAGCCTGTTACTCGTAAATGATCTCGAAATTGCTCCCGGCACCCACGGATAGGCCGAGATGGTTGATGATCCGCGTATTGGGCGCGATTTTGATATCTCGAAGGGGGGCGATCCCCAATGACTGTTCGGGGTGCCCGGCGAGCCGCAACGCCATCCCTGCGAGCCGATGGCCAAGCGCCCGGTTGTCCGGGTAGGTCGCAAACAACATGCCCCACTGGGCATGTTGGAGTTTGTTTGAGACGATGATGAGCTTGCGGTACCAGGCCTTTTCGATCAGATACGGTACGAGGCTGCTGTCATCGATGATGGCGTTATTGAACGTCAGCCAAATCGCATCGCTGTAGGGCTGCGCGATTCGCACGAACTGCCCGTAGCGCTCGGCGCCCTGGAGCACTCCATCTGCCGGCTCTACGCGTAACTCCAGTCCACGGGCCGCGGCTTCTTTTCTTGCATGCTCGAGCAGCCAGCCATCGTGCCCGGGTTCGTAGGCGAAGAATACCCGTTTCACCCTGGGCGCCATTCTCTTGAGCTGGTCGAACATCGCGCCGGGATCTACGGCGAGACTGATCCCGGAAGCATCGGGCCGCGTCTCGGGGGATAGGTCGAGGGCGCCGATCACGGAGGGGATCCTCGAACCGCACGCCTCGAACACCCGGGTGGCCAGCCTGCCGAGCGTAATCACGACGTTCGGAGAATGGTGGGATAGCCAGCCCTGAACCACGTGCTTGTTCGCCTGTTCGGGTAACGCCAAGGTGCAGGGCTTAGGTGCGTTTAACCGCTCCTCGATCCCATTTAGGATTTCGCTGGTGATCCTGGCGTAGGGTTCACCCACATCCGGATACAAGACGCACACCTGCGGCGATGGCAAGGAAGCGCCGAGTGTGGAGAAAGAAACGCTAGCGCAGGCGAATATGGATAAGAAGATGCGAGAGGCGCGGTAACAGCAAAGCCGGCTTAACCGTTTCCGAATACCTGGCATGCCTCGAAATGCCCCTCCTGCGGTTTGGCTGATATTAGCCGGCCCCGCATTCGGGGAGCAGTAGTTTTCCAACGGCGCCTTCCTCCCTGGGCGTTACGACGCCTTTCGTCACCGATACGCATATGGTAACGGTTAGCTATTGCCCAGAGCCGCGGCGCGTTTTCGGCCCCGGCACGGATGGCCTCACCACATTTCTCCGGCGGTATTTGCGGTGCTCTACCATGACCCCGAGGATGCGGCCGGAATGCTTAGAATCGATCGCATAGGTCGGGTAGTCTTCATTGAGCGGCGCGAGCTCAACAACCAAAACGCCTTCGCGGTCACGCTGCCGGGGCCGGTATTTGCGGAAAACCACCTTCTTTTCGCCGTCGAGCTTGGCAAGGACGTAATCCCCAGGCTGTGGCTCGAGTTCTGGATCGAGGAAAACATGGTCCCCTGGCCCTATGGCATCCATCATGTCTTCGTCTTCCACCACGACCCCGATAGCCCGATTGCTCGCGCGTTCAAGCCGGACCCATTCGACCTGGATCCTATCGGTAATCGGATAAGGCCGCCGCGAACCGATCCATTCCGCCGCACGTTCATAGCTGATAACGGCCACCATCTTATGCCCGAAG
This sequence comes from Gammaproteobacteria bacterium, assembly GCA_050740915.1. Classification (GTDB taxonomy): domain Bacteria; phylum Pseudomonadota; class Gammaproteobacteria; order JBOHHR01; family JBOHHR01; genus JBOHHR01. Next base: position 4,276 of record JBOIEG010000888.1, read on the forward strand.
GGCGACACCACGATGGCCTTACCTTTGGTCGAGCTCAGCTTCTGGCTAAACCCCTCGGAAAACAGGTGGACTTCGTCCATCCACCCCTCGGGTTTGCCACTCTTGTCTTCGATTCGGCGGGCTAACCGGTTCCCGAGGGCCGCTCCACTGCTAACGCTCAGCGCCCGGGAAATTTGGGAAGGGAACAGTCCTACCCGTTTTGCGAGTCTCGCGTCGACCCCCTCAAACTCCGTATCGATCAGCCAGCGAAGATTGGCGCGCCTTGTCTCTCCGATTGCCATGATCGAAAGCCTCCGGTCAATTTATGGTCAATGAATATCACATGACATATAATGTCAATATACCATATAGCAAATAACGTTGACTATCATCTTCCTAGAGCTCCATAACAAGTAGCTACCACCCCCAGTGGTTAATGGACAAGGGCATTTGAAGGTTCCAATAGACTGCGATAACGTTCGGCGTGGAAGAGGAGATCCAAGTTTTACTGCTGGAGGCGCTGAAGGCTGTCCTGTTTTCCAGACCCTGACGGGGGTGTCGTATGCCAGAGCAGATTTCCAAGTATCCGGAGGTGACTATATGAAGTCCTTCGATGAGCACGCGAACAAGTCCACCGGCACCGAGGAAGCAAGCCGTCTAATGGAGCGTCGCATCGCCCACCTGGACATGGATGCGTTCTACGCGTCGGTGGAGCTCTTGCGTCATCCCGAGCTCAAGAGCTTGCCGGTGGTGATCGGTGGCAAGCTTCGAAATGCGCAAGTTCAAAGCAGAGAGGAGCGGGGCTTCGCTTACTTAGGGGAGTATGTCGGCCGGAGTGTCGTGACCACCGCCACCTACGAGGCCCGGGCGTTTGGCGTGCACTCCGGCATGGGTCTGATGAAAGCCGCTGCTCTGGCTCCCAAGGCTATTTTGCTGCCGGCGGACTTCGAGGAATACCGGCGCTACTCGCGGCTGTTCAAAGCGGCGGTAGCGGAAATTGCACCGAGGATCGAAGACCGCGGCATCGACGAGATCTATATCGATCTGACCGATGTCTCCGGTGAAGCCATTGCGCTTGCCCAGAGAATCAAGGACAAGGTTCGGCGTGCCACGGGCTTGTCCTGCTCGCTCGGCCTCGCGCCCAACAAGCTGCTCGCCAAACTCGCCTCGGATCTCGAGAAACCGGACGGTTTGACCGTACTCTCGCAGAGTGATTTGCCCACCCGCATCTGGCCGTTGCCCGCACGCACGATCAACGGCATCGGTCCGAGAGCGAGCGCCAAGCTTGAGGCACTGGAGATCCGAACGATCGGGGAGCTGGCCGCCGCAGATGCAGAGCGGCTAGTCGAAACCTTAGGGCAACGTTATGCAAGCTGGTTATTGGATGCCGCGCACGGGCGCGCCGAGCGCCCCGTGGTCACTTTGCAGGAGCCCAAATCGTTAAGCCGTGAGATAACCTTCGAGCGCGATCTGCATCCCCGAGGCGACCGCGAGGCCCTCACCCAAATCCTGCTTGATCTCGCTCAGCGCGTGAGTGGAGATCTGGCACGCAAGGGCTACCTCGCTAAGACCATCGGCATCCAGCTTCGGTACGAAGATTTCCGCACCCTGACCCGCGCTGTCACGCTCGATCGGGCGATCGCCGATGCCGAGGCGATCCGCTCCGCGGCGCGCGCTTGCCTTACACGGGTGCCCCTAGATCGCAGGCTGCGCCTGCTCGGGATAAGGGTTGCGGGACCGGTGCGATCAGAACAGGGCCCCGACCACAGCACGATAGCTCACACCGAGCTACAGGATTCTGGACGCGATTCGAAAACGTCAGCATCGTCGTACTCGGCCCTAACCGGAAAAAAAGCTCTATGACTGGATTGTCGTAATGGCGCCGCAGTTTGCGATCGTGGTAACCGATCGCCACGATTATCCATCGCGACGAGCAACATGGCGACTATTATTGATAGCAGCGGCGAATATCACAATCGAGATTCCTGCAATGATTAGAAACACAAAATGATTTGAATCCAAGGGTCCAGGATAAAGTATCTCGCTATGTAGATCGCGCCTGTGGCTGGAGCTTCGATCTTCTTTTTCTCCGCCCCTTATAAAGCCAACGCATGCACCCAAAAATTATCGCTATTTCCGCTGTTCATACCGCATCCCAGTTCATTGGTCGATCAGCCGCCGCAGATCGGCGGCATTCGTCTGCGCCCAGACGCGATAACAGTATCGAAGAAAGTGGGTATCCAGTTCGCGCAAGTCACCCCTCTCTGTTGTGGTTAAGCGACTTGGCTCTTCCCACGAGGTTTCGGCATAGGGTGGGTAGCATGTTGAATCCGAACGTAAATTCGTGCGGATAGTA
>JBOIEG010000889.1:0-8788 GCA_050740915.1 Gammaproteobacteria bacterium
CCCAGTCCTCACAATCATGGCGTCTCAGGCAATTCAGGAATCCGCTCCGGGCCGCCTCGATGAGCGCTGGGTCGCACTTGCGGTGCTCGACAAAGTTGTTGAGCGTCTTCTGGAGCTTGCGGATCTGATCGATGGCCGGGCGCCCCAGACCGGCGCGCAGCGCCGCAGGGATGACGGGGAGCAGCGTTTCAACGGCGTACTCGAGGCGCCCGACCGTCGGATGATCAATGCCATACCCTCGCTCGCGCAGGAGTGTCGCGAGCTGGCGGGCGGAGAGTACGGTGCCGGTCTCTTGTTCCAGCAGTCGGCGCAGCTCGTGCACCGCGCGGGCCCGGTCGATGAAGATCAGCTCTCCGCGGGCGTCGTTCTCCACCAGATGCGCGATCAGCGTCGCGCTCTCGCTGATCCAGGGCTCGAAGAGACAGTGGATGGTCTTAAAACGTGGATCTCCCTTCTCTGCATGAAGCTCTTTCAGGATCTGCAGCACCGTGTTGCCGCCCTCGGCCACCATGTAGTCGGGCTCACCCGGCCGTCGGGTGATGGGCAGCGACCCCGTGAAGCCGCGGCTCGAAATGGATTGCTTGATGCGATCGTAGGCCTCGTTGCGTTCCTGCCGTGGATTGCGATCGTAGGGGCGAATGCGCTCCAGCGGGACCGACATCGGCGTGGGCTCTATGGGATCGGCCTCCTTGAGCTCGCGATTTTTCCCGAAGAACCCCTGCTGGAGGTTCTGCAAGCGCTCTTCCAGGCTCGGTCGCTGCTTGCTCACGGCTTCGAGTTCCTTGGGACATCGCTTGGGGCAAGCACCGCTTCCTCGAGCCCGATCGGGAGCTCACGGATGAGGTTGAGCATGCTTTCTAGCCCGCTCGGGGTGGGGCCTTGGCGGGTAGGTTCGAAACGATGCACCGGCTGCTGGGCGCTCGCCGCCTCGCGATAGGCCACGGTCGCCGGGATCACCGTATCGAGGATCATGATCCGCCCGCGCGAGGGTCCGTAGCACAGGGCCCGCAGCGCTTCAGCGGTGGCGCGTGCATCCGCCGTGCGGTCCATGCGATTGGTTCCCCGGGTAAACTCGCGTGCCGAGAGAAGCTCTGGCGGGATGGGCGAGATCGCAAATCCGCCGCCAGCACCGCCATGTCCTGCAGCGGTCCGGCTGCCTTGGGTATCGATGAGAACGAAGTCATAGCCGTCGAGGCGTTTGAGAAGGCGTTTTAAACGGAACCGGCCATCGGGGGTATGGAGGATCCAGTCCGGAAGTTTCCCGACGGGATCGTTGGAGAGGATGATGTCGCATCCGACGGTTGTTACGCTGATCCCATCCGTCATATCGCCCGTCTCGATCACGTCCACCAAGCCATGCGGCGCCTGATCGGCTAAACGGTAGTAGCTGGAGAGGGTGGGCTGGATATCGGCGTCGACTAGAAGCACTCGTTTGTCCAGGTCGGCCAGGAGCGCGCCAAGGTTGGCGGTCAGGATCGTCTTTCCGACCCCGCCTTTTGTCGAAACGATGGAGATCCTCGTTGCCATCTCAAGAGCGCCGACTCAAAATTGATTGTGTCGCTTTCTTGTCCGCCTTGTAGAAATAGGCAAGGAGGTCATCGAGTGATACCCGGTTGTCGCTTGCGGCAGCTAGTTTGCGCATCGAGTGCAGACGAGGGATTTTTCGGCGGGTGATGAGATGGCACTAGATGTAGCGCACGGTCGTGCCTGCTCGATTGGCATACGCATCGCGCTCTAAAGAAGTCAAGCCATAGAAGTAGAGCTTGAAGTCCATTTCGTATACATACCATTAAGGAAACTATTAAGTCAATAACAAGTATCATATAGAATATTTACCTATAAGGTAAATACGTGTTTAATAGAACACCAATGGATATCTACGACGTCCGCCGCACCAATCTGAAGTGGCTCATCGAACACGAGTACGACGGAGTGACGGCAAGCCTCGCGCGCGAGTTACAGATGCAGGCGTCCTATCTCTCTCGGATCTTTAGCCGGAACCCAGAACACAAGCGCAATGTCGGCTCCCGGTTAGCGCGCGCGATCGAGCAGGCATCGAAGAAGCGACGGGGTTGGATGGACGAGCCCCACTTCGTGGGCGAACCCTCCGGGCAAGCGACCCCCGAGACGAAGCGGACGAAAGCCGTTGTTCTAACCCCGTTCGGTGACAAAATGGTACCGATAGTGGATTACGTACAGGCCTGGCAGTGGACGACCAGTAGCAATCCGTATCCCATCACGGATAGGACGGAAGTGATTTGGACACGCATGAGCAGACTGAGCGAGCGTGCCTTCGCTCTGGTCATCGACGGTGAGAGCATGGCCGACGATTTTTACCCCGGAGACACGGTGATCATGGATCCCGAGGTTGCGCCCCGTCCTGGCGATTTCGTAGTTGCCAAAATGGAAATAGACGAAACCGTTATCTTTCGAAAATACCGCCCGAGGGGAGTGGACAGAGCGGGCAAGTCCAGCATCGAGTTAGCTCCACTCAACGAGGATTATCCAACCACGGTCATAGACAGCCAAAACGCTGGCATCATCCTTGGGACGATGGTGGAGCAGCGGAAATATCGAAGGACTGAGCGGTTATCGGTTCCAGAACACCACGTCGTAAAGGGCACCAAGGGCTAGATCTACAACTAACCTTTACCATCTCTAGAGCCCGAGATCCTCTCCGGGCTGCCTAAGCACCGGAAGTGCTGGTGTAAGAACTTCTTGATTCATATGATTCCCAGGAAGGTATTGACGTAGACGTACCTCTATGGTAATTATCAGCGCGAAGGTCAGCCGACTCGAACATTTGGCTTGGCGGTGTTGAAGGTTTCGTCTCGCTGTTAATGAAACCCAAGCTGCTTTTACCGATGGGTGTCTAAAATGGGCTAATTGTCTTGGCCTTATGCAAACACGAATGCTACATCGCAGTATTGATCGACGTTGGTCGCGAGCACACGGTATTTGCAATAGTCCCGTTGATCGTGGAGGACGCGGAGCTCGACCTCCACGACGATCTGTTGCCCGAGGAGACTGAGCGCCGTGAGCGCCGTGAGCGCCGCGGTCGAATTTCTCGCCGATGAGGGGCTACGGGAGCCACGCCGGGGGGGGACGTGCCCTATTCTCCAGCAAGGGGCTGGCGGTGGCTGTAAAAGACTCCAGAGGCCGATGCTCGCCCCACCGTCCAAGACCATCGGCGATGCCTTGATTGAGGCCACGCGCGATCTGCTCAAAAAGCCGGATCAGCTCCTTGGCGCCTGTCTTGCGTTGTGCACTCGGAGAAAATTAATTGAACGCCCCAGTCCTCGAAGCCTCCAAGGGGTTCCTCTCCCCCGAGGAGCTCACCCGCCTGACCGGCTACGAGGCCGGACAGCGCCAGCGCATCGAGGGTTGGCTTAGGCGCCACGGCTACGTGTATGAGAAAAACGCCCGCGGCGAGGTGCTGGTGCTGTGGGAGCATGTGCGGGAGAAGCTCTGCCAAGCGAACGCAGAAGAGCGCGAACGCCCAAATTTGGAGGCCGCCTTCGCCCCCTTACGCGCCTACCACGAAAAACGCAACCGCGCGCGCTTGGAGCGGGAGCGCACCTTGCCGAGGCCCAAGCCGGCAACATAGAATCGGATCGAGGGCGCAGGCGAACACCCGCGCCCCCAACCCTAACCCAAAAGACCTGTCAAGGAGGTCCCATGGCTACATCCGATTTTAGCAAAAAGCTTCCCCGTCTGATCGAGAAAAAAGGGCGCTACCTGTATTGGCAAAACAGCGAGCGCGGCCCCGACGGCAAGCGCAAGACCATCGCCCTGGGGCGGCTCGACGATCCGCGATCGCTCGCGCGCTACTACGAGATTGAGGCAGAATATGCCGGGCCGCAAAACAAGCTCGATTGGCTCTTCACCCGCTTCGCCGGCGCCTTCTTAGGCGATGAGCCGGGAAATCAAGGCGCACGCCGGGTGAAGGAATTCGCCCCCAAGACTCGCCGCGAATACCGCAAACAACTGAACCCGCTGCGCGCGGCGTTTGGCGCCATGGGCATTCGTAGTCTCCGCAAGGAGCAAGTGCAGCTTTATCTCGAATCCCATCCCTCGCCAATCGCCGCCAACCGGCAGGTGGCGCTGCTGTCGCGGATCTACACGTGGGCGGAGCGCCTGGGCCTAGCGGATTCCAACCCCTGTCTGCGCAAGCTGGTAGCACGCAACGAGGAGGGCCCTCGCGATCGCTACATCCACGATGAGGAATACCTGGCGCGCCAGGCAGTCGCCCCAGAGTGGATGGCGGCGGTGATGGATCTCGCCTATTTGACCGCCCTGCGCTTAGGCGATCTGCTCGCCATCCGCCTCGCGCCGCCCGTTGAGGCCGAGGAGCGTGCGTGCTGGCTGGACGCCCATGCCCTCTACGTGCAGCCCCAGAAGACAAAGAAGACCACCGGTCGGCGTCTTTCATTCGCGATCGAGGGCGAGCTGCTCGAAGTCATCCGGCACCTCTTGGATCTGCGCGCCGCACGCCCGGTGCGGGGCATGTATCTCATCTGCAACCGCCGCGGCCAGCCCTATACGGTGGACGGATTCGAGAGCCTGTGGCAGCGCCTCAAGGCCAAGGACGGCAACCGCAGCTTCCAGTTTCGCGATATCCGGGCGAAGAGTGCCACCGATGCCGCCGATCAAGGGTTCAACGCGCAGATCTTGCTTGGCCACGGCTCGCCCAAGACCACCGAGATCTACCTGCGCTCCAAGCGCGCGCAAAAAGCTCTGGGGCCACCGAAACGACCTCAGAAAGCCGAGGTGATCCGCTTTCCGGGCGCCAACCAACAAGACTGATACGCGTGTGATCCAGTGCGCAAAAGTGGAAAAAATTTTGCCCCTCCCAAAACGAGACGTGGAACTGACGTGGAACCGTGGAACTTTCCCCTGTGGATATGTGTGTAAGCTATTGATTTTGGATGGGCCGTGCAGGACTCGAACCTGCAACCAACTGATTAAGAGTCAGCGGCTCTACCAGTTGAGCTAACGGCCCGCATAGAGGGTTAGGCAAATTGGGGTGAGCGATGGGATTCGAACCCACGACCGCAGGAGCCACAATCCTGAGCTCTACCAACTGAGCTACGCTCACCATTACGCCTTTCTTGAAAGCTTAGCTTGTCAACCTTGGCCACTACACTTCGATTAATTCGAAGTGCCCGGCGGCATAGGGATATACGACACGTGTTTCAAAAAGGCAACTATTTGAAACATGGAGCAAAGCAAAAACGCATTTTTGCTTTGCGATTCGCAAAAATTCCACGGACGGAATTTTTCGAACTGCCCCCAACCTCACTAATCCGTCCTGCCCGAAACGCTCGCCCGGGAAAGACGCTCCAGAGTCTTTCCCTATTCTATTCCGGCTCGCCCACTGAGCTACGCATCAAATAGCCTTGGCGCGCCTGGCAGGATTCGAACCTGCTACCCTCGGCTTAGAAGGCCGATGCTCTATCCGCATGAGCTACAGGCGCGTTAGGATCGACGAACGACCTTCGAGGTGCCCTGACGTTTCTTACCAACAGGGCGGGGCACAGGGATTTGAACCCCCGACTCCCTGTGCCAACGCAGATATACAAATCAACAAAATCAACCACGTAACAAGATAATGCGAGAGACAACGGCATTTTAACTCCTTGATTTGGCATATTTTAGCCTTTTGCTTGTCTCTCTGGAAGGCAATGGAATCTGGGGGCTTGATCGCCACCGACCATCGCCCGTCACGGCGACGTCAAAAAGGCGCACAGAGCGGACGGCCCCGCTGTTATTTGCGCCCGCAAATCAACATAGACTGCCCGGCGTAAAGGTCGTCTGTGGCGTATGTGCACTTTGCAAAGCCGACCTCTTCACAGAGGATCGTCTTCATCTCATTTAGGCTCCACCGCCGCAGCAGGAGAGCAAGCACATATTCGTTGATCTGGCGTACCTTGCAATATTCTTTCTCCAGCTCGGCGTAACGGTTAGTGCGCTTTGGATCGCGACCGATCTGATCCAGTACTTTGAATAGCTTACAATCCTTATGTGTTTCACTGAAACGAAACTCTCCACGGGTTTGAGGATATACCCGCACGTGACATTACGGTAGCCGCCATCGCGTGTCCTCAGACAAGGTAATCTCATCCGTGAGCTTCGTGGCCATGGCGATGGCTGGGACATTCACCCCGGCAAAGCGGTCGCATTCCAGACCCGGCAACACGTAGAAACCACAACGCTCGTAAAAACCTTTGAGACGGCTATGACAAGCCAAGAACACCACCTGAAGCTGCCGCAGCCGGGCCAATGATAGCAGTGAATCCACGATCACTTCTCCCAATCCTTCGGCCCGGTATTCCGGGGCCACGATAACGCGACTGACCTCGGCGCTGCGGATCCGCCGCCGTATCAGGCGCTTGAAATACTCCCTAAACCCGTCGAAACAGGCGAGAAGATCGTAGGGATGCAAGAGCCGCTCTGGATACCGGAACACCTCGGCCAGTTTCCGATCGGGAGCGACAGCTAACATGCGCTCGATCAGGCGCACATGATGGGAGTCCTGGCCAAGGGGCAACACGAGCCGAGCGCAGCCGATCAAAACATTCTCCCGAGTGAACGCACCCAGCGAATGCGCGGTGCGATCAGTGAAATTCAATTCCCACTGACTCTCGGCGCAGTCTTGCTCAAGCGGCAGGTAGCCCATTTTCTTCCATACCCGGTAACGGAGGGCAAAATACTGCCGGAAATCATCCTCGGTATTGAGCTCCCGGATGCAGATCTTATCCTTAAACACCAGTCGCAGCAGCGACTTGCGCAAAGCTGGCAGGGTGTCTTGAACATTGACGATGCGAGAGGGCGAAAGCAGCGAGGCACTTGGGAAGTCATCGAGCTCTCTGCCTTGGCTAGGACGCGGCGGTCGGACCACGATTTCTAATCCTCTCAAAGCCTCGTCGTTCAGCAGCCGGTGCACTTCGGATCCGCGATAACCGATAGGGACGAGGATAGAGGTTTCTGGAGACCCGCGGGCGGCGAGCATAGCTTCCGCAAGGTCACGCGCCTTCCCCACGCATCGGACATTGCTCTTGCTCAGCGGATCGTCGAGATGCCATTTCTTGATCCTGTTCAAAACATTGAGCATACCCGGTTGCGGGCAGACGACGGTAATATCTATTTCGCGGGAGCTCGCGATCATCTCATTCCCCTCTTGTAGGACGGTTCGTCCGTCCTCGTATCGTATCGTATCGTATCGTATCGCAGTGGAGGCTATCTTGCAGCCCGAGTCACGAGCTTAACTTTAGTGCGCTTTGGTTGCTAGGCAATATTTCACAACTCTGCGGTGAAGAATTCACAGGAGATAATCATAGACCGGACATATCAGCAGCAAGAGGACAGGCCGAACAGGGACGCCGCCCTTTGTTCTCCTCATCTTTGTCACCGGATGAGCTCTGGAAACCAGCACTATTAGCGGGGTTCATATCCCTTCGACATTGGACTGAGCCTATTGGGCTAGCTCAACGCCGCAATAAGTCAGACCTGCGCGTGGATCCGATGGATCAGGCCGGACAGCTCAAGCTCGCAAGCTCCTCCATCAATCGGAGTCTATAACAATCCTTCTTGCTTGTACCATTCAGCGGTTCGTTTTAAACCTTCGTCAAGGTCTATGCGGGGTACATAACCGAGCTGCTGTTTGGCTTTGCTGATATCAAAGGCGCGATTTTGCCGGTACCAGTCGACGCGGCGAGGGAATATGGGGGGGGTGATGCGGAAAGGCTTGCAAATCGGTTCGAATATATGGCCAGCGACCACCAGCGGCAGCACGGGGTAGTGAGGTATGCGCACCGTTATTCCTAAAGCTTTGCCGACGCGTTTTACAAGTTCTTCGATTTCGCAGTAATCCTCATCGGCTATCAAAAAGGCCTCCCCGCCGCCCTTGCCTTCTTCCATCGCCAGTATAAGCGCATCGACGAGATTATCGATATACAATGGGTGGTAATACGTCTTCCCGTCGCCGAACATAGGGAAAACACCTTTCGCGCAGCGCTTGAAGATCATAAAAAATCGTTCCGGGTCTCCGGGTCCATAGATCGCGGCGGGACGCAAGATCACCGTTTTCATTCCCTTGTTGAAATACTCCCGCACGATCGGTTCCGCTTCGTACTTGGTTTGTTGATAGTAATCGGCGGGTTGAATCGGAGCGTCTTCGCCGCCGGGAGGGTTGTCGATATTTCCGTGAACGCCGCAGGTGCTGCAGTAAACGAACGTTTTGACCCCCTGCTGGAAAGCGGCTTCTAGGACAGTGCGCGTACCATTTACATTGACGTCATAGTAATAATTATTAGCAACGTTGAGCTCTCGAAAAGCAGCCGCGAGATGCTGGACGTAATCCACCCCATCCATGCATCGTTCCACCACCGAACGATCTGTTACAGACCCGATAACCACTTCAGCTCCCCATTGACGGAGCTCTTCTGTTTTTAGCCCTTCTTTATAATCCAACGCAGCGACTTGATAGCCTTCGTCGAGTAAACGCCGTACCAGGGCCTTTCCGGTAAACCCAGTGCCGCCAGTGACTAAAACCTTCACTAAATCACTCCTGGAGCATAGTTATTGAGATAAACGAGAAGTTCCACCGTCCGCTCCGCTGGAGCGCGACTTATATGCTCCCTCATTAGTTTTTTTGTTTTCACGCTAGGAGCCTGTCGGACTTAGGTTGAACACCAAAGCCATAACGTGCGTGTTGAGCGCCAAAATCGAGGTTCGGGTGGTCATTAAGGCGATCGACTCCGTGAGTTGATGATGGACAGACTCTTCT